>NZ_JBWKZH010000017.1:0-87454 GCF_059424305.1 Hydrogenophaga sp. GW456-12-10-14-TSB4
AGCCCCAACGCCTGGACCCCGCCCGCGCGCAGCGCCGACCCCGCGCCGTCCCAGGCCCTGCCCGAAGGCGACTGGCCGCTGGGCCGCGCCATCGCGCAATTGCAGGGCGTGTACATCCTGGCCGAGAACGCCCACGGCCTGGTGGTGGTGGACATGCACGCGGCCCACGAACGCATCGTCTACGAACGGCTCAAGCAGCAGCTCGACGAGCAACAGCTCGCCAGCCAGCCCCTGCTGATCCCGGCCACCTTCTCCGCCACGCCCGACGAGGTGGCCACCGCCGAAGGCTGCGCCGAGGTGCTGGCCACGCTGGGCCTGGAGATCACCGCGCTCTCGCCCAAGACGATGGCCGTGCGCGCCGTGCCCACCACGCTGGCCCAGGGCGACCCGGTGGAACTGGCGCGCAGCGTGCTCGCCGAGCTGGGCCAGCACGAAGCCAGCACCGTGGTGCAACGCGCCCGCAACGAGCTGCTGGCCACCATGGCCTGCCACGGCGCGGTGCGCGCCAACCGGCGCCTCACGCTGGACGAGATGAACGCGCTGCTGCGCCAGATGGAAGTGACCGAGCGCTCCGACCAGTGCAACCACGGCCGGCCCACCTGGCGGCAGATGGGCATGAAGGAACTGGACGCCCTGTTTCTGCGCGGCCGCTGAGGCGCGACCGCTTTTTCGCACCAAAAACAGGCGATCCACCTCGGGTAAACGAGGGGCCGCCGGCCGCATGGCGCGCCAAAACAGGGCGTTTTGCGTCACGAAATGCAGGTTGCGCATAATCTCATGCACTTTTTTAAAGCATGAGACACATGAAATACACCTCGGCCCACCATTTCCTCGAACACGTCGCGCACCAGAACCCCGGTCAACCCGAATTCCATCAGGCCGTCTCGGAGGTCATGGAAAGCCTGTGGCCTTTCATTGCCGCCCACCCCAAGTACGCCGAACACGGCCTGCTGGACCGCCTGGTCGAACCCGAGCGCGTGGTCATGTTCCGCATTTCCTGGGTCAACGACCACGGTGACGTGCAGGTCAACCGCGGCTACCGCATCCAGCACAGCTCGGCCATCGGCCCCTACAAGGGCGGCATGCGCTTCCACCCCTCGGTGAACCTGTCGATCCTGAAGTTCCTGGCCTTCGAGCAGACCTTCAAGAACGCGCTGACCACGCTGCCCATGGGCGGCGGCAAGGGCGGCTCCGACTTCGACCCCAAGGGCAAGAGCCCGGGCGAAGTGATGCGCTTCTGCCAGGCACTGGTGAGCGAGCTGTTCCGCCACGTCGGCAGCGACACCGACGTGCCGGCAGGCGACATCGGTGTGGGCGGGCGCGAAGTCGGCTTCATGGCCGGCATGATGAAAAAGCTCAGCAACCGCGCCGACTGCGTCTTCACCGGCAAGGGCCTGTCGTTCGGTGGCTCGCTGATCCGCCCCGAGGCCACCGGCTACGGCACGGTCTACTTCGCAGAAGAGATGCTCAAGCAGCGCGGCCAGAGCTTCCAGGGCCTGCGCGTGAGCGTGTCCGGCTCGGGCAACGTGGCGCAGTACGCGGTCGAAAAGGCCATGGCGCTGGGCGCCAAGGTGGTCACGGTGTCCGACTCCAGCGGCACGGTGATCGACGAGGACGGCTTCAGCCCCGCCAAGCTCGCGGAACTGATGGAGGTGAAGAACCACCTCTACGGCCGCGTGAGCGACTACGCCGAGCGCACCAAGACGCGCTTCGAGCCCGGCATGAACCCCTGGGCCGTGCCGGTGGACGTGGCCCTGCCCTGCGCCACCCAGAACGAGCTCAATGCCGAGGACGCGGCCACGCTGATCCGCAACGGCGTGATCTGCGTCGCCGAGGGCGCCAACATGCCCACCACCATGGACGCGGTGCAGCGCTTCGAGCAGGCCGGTGTGCTGTACGCGCCCGGCAAGGCCAGCAACGCCGGCGGCGTGGCCACCTCGGGCCTGGAGATGAGCCAGAACGCGATGCGCCTGTCCTGGCCGCGCGACGAGGTCGACGCGCGCCTGCACACCATCATGCGCGGCATCCACGAGGCCTGCCTGCAGCACGGCCGCCGCGCCGACGGCACGGTGAGCTACGTGGACGGCGCGAACATCGCCGGCTTCGTCAAAGTGGCCGACGCCATGCTCGCACAAGGCGTGATTTGACGCTGCTGGCGCGCGAGGCGTGATCTGGCGCACATCCGCGAGGGTTTGACCTGACGCGAGTGGTGGCATGAAAACTGCACCATCGGGAAAAGCACCAAGGTTTTTACCTGAACTTTTTTCGTTCCTGGTGCATCCATCACCGCCATGAAGCGCCTCATTGTCACCCTGCTCGCCGCCCTGGCCCTGTTGGCCGGGTGCGCCACACTGGATGAGAAGCAGCGCTTCTGGATCTTCCAGCCCTCCGACCGCACCTGGGCCGGCGGCCTCAGCGCCGCCGAGGGCATGGACGACGTGTGGATCGATTTCGCCTCCCCCAGGACCGGCAAGCCGGTGAGGCTGCACGGCCTGTGGGCCGCGCACGAGAACTTCGAGCGCCGCAAGGACGCCCCCGTGCTGCTCTACCTGCACGGCGCGCGCTTCAACGTCACCGGCTCGGCCTTCCGTGCCCGCCGCATGGAAGACCTGGGTTTCTCGGTGCTGGCCATTGACTACCGGGGCTTCGGCAAGAGCACGAACGAGCTGCCGTCCGAAACCTCCGCTTACGAAGACGCCCGCGCCGCCTGGGACTGGCTCGGCGAAAAATACCCCGGGCGCCCCCGTTACATCTTCGGCCATTCGCTCGGCGGCGCCATCGCCATCGAACTCGCGGCCCAGGTGGACGACGAGGCCGGCACCGTGGTCGAAGGCACCTTCACCTCCATCCCCGACGTGGTCAGCACCTTCAAGTGGGGCTGGCTGCCGATCTCGCTGCTGATCACCCAGCGCTTCGAGGCCGTCAAGCGCGTGCCCGACATCGGTTCGCCGCTGCTGGTCGTGCACGGCGGGGACGACCGTCTGATCCAGCCCGAGCTGGGCCGCAAGCTGTACGAGGCGGCCCAGGGGCGCAAGGCCTTCGTGCTGGTCGAAGGCGGTTCGCACCACAACACCAACTCGGTCGGGCAGGCGCAGTACCGCGCCGCGCTCTCCAGCCTGTTCGGCCTGCGCGACGAGAGCGCGGACGCGCTGAAGGTGGTCGAGCGCTAGTCAGTGCTGCACCGCCTGGGCCAGCGCCGCCCAGGCCTTGTGGTTCAAGGGCATCGTGGCCGCCGCCGCCGCGATCGGGTGCGACGACAGCTTCACCACCACCATCTCGGCCTTGGGGTTGATGTGGATGAACTGGTTGTGCACGCCGGCCGCTTCCCAGGCGCCGTCGGCGTTGTGCAGCGCCCACCACTGGTTGCGGTAGCTGTAGCCCGCGCGCGCCTGCTGGCCCGGTGCCTTGGCGAACTTCTCGCGGTCGCCGCCGCGCGCGGTGTCCGCGATCACCTCGCTGGCCAGGATGCGCTGGCCGTTGAACTCGCCGCCCCGGCGCAGCATCTCGCCAAAGCGCGCCAGGTCGCGCAGCGTGGCGCTCATGCCCGAGCCCTGCAGCGGCGTGCCCACCGAGTCGATCATCACGCTCGCGTCCTCCTCGGCACCCAGCTTCTGCCACACGCGTTCGCTCAGCAGGTCGGCGAAGTGCTGGCCGGTCACGCGCGAGACGATCCAGCCCAGCACCTCGGAATGCACGGTGCGGTAGACGAAGGCCTCGCCGTGCTCGCCCTCTTTCTTCAAGGTCCTGAGAAAGCTGTAGATGTCCTTCGGCCCGGTGTAGGTGGCGGGCGCGGGCAGCATGCCGCTGGAGAACAGGTAGGGGAACACCTCGGTCGTCGGGTCGGTGTAGACCTCGCGGTAGCGCACCGCGCCGGTCATGTCCATCACCTGGCGCACGCTCATGTCCTCCCAGGCGCTGCCGGCCAGTTCGGGCACGTACTGGGTCACGCGCGCGGCCGGGTCGATGCGGCCTTCGTGCGCGAGCTGCGCGGCCAGCAAACCGGTGAAGCTCTTGGTGACGGAGAACAGCAGGTGCGGCGTCTCGGGCTTCATGTTGCGGTAGCGCTCGTACACCACGCGGCCGCGGTGCAGCACGATGAGGGCGTCGGTGTAGGTGTTGCGCTGCCACTCGGCGATGGTGGTGCGCCCGCCCTGTTCGTCGGCGAAGGCCCAGTCGTCCAGGTTCTTCTCGTGGCGCGGCAGCGGAACCGCCGCCGCCGGGCCACGGCGGATGTTGCGCGTGGGCAGCAGCTGGCGCACGTTCTGCAGCGCCCAGGTCATCTGCGGGTAGCGGGTGCGGTTGCTGCCGTCCACCAGCTTGTCCGGGGCCGGCGGAAAGCCTTCCATGGTGCCCAGCTGGTTGAGCAGCACGCTGTCGGGCGGCGGCAGTTGCGGGGCCTGGGCCCAGGCCGCGGGCAGGGCCAGCAGCAGGCCGCAGAGGGCGGTGGTGATCGGTCGGACGCGGTGGCGCATGGGTCTTGTCTCCTGTTGTGGTTCGGGAATACCGGGATCTCGCCACGGGCAAGTTACCGGGACAATGGCGCGCAATCTTGATGAGAACCTGATGCCCAGTCCCGCACGCGACGACGACGACGACGACGCACCCACCGGCCCCCGCCCCGGCGGGCTGGGCTACACCGCCGCCGACGACGGCGACGTCTGCCACCACGGCCGGCCGCTCGCGCTGCCGCCCAAGGAGCGCGCGGTGCTGCACCTGCTGCTGCGGCAATGGCCGCGCACCGTGTCCAAGGAGCAGTTCGCCCGGCAGGTGTGGGCCGGCCAGCCGATGTCGGACGAAAGCCTGGCCCGCTGCATCGCGCAGTTGCGCCAGACCCTGCCGCCGGCCACCGGCCTGGCCTTGCGCGCGGTGTACCGGCGCGGCTACCGGCTGGAGGTGATCACCTCCGCCAACGATGCGCCGTCGCCCGCGCATGGGCGTCTGGCGCACGCCGCCATGGCGCCACCGCACCAGGTGGAAACGCTGACCCACGCGCGCCTGCTGGTGCAGCAACGCACCGCCGAGGCGCTGGTGCGCGCCGAACGGCTGCTGCGCGCGCTGATCGACGAGGCGCCGGACTACCTCGCGGCGCAGCTCGCGCTGGCCGAGTGCCTCGCGGCCACGGTGAGCTGCGGGCTGGCGGTGCGGCGCGAGCGCATCGACGAAGCCCTGGCGCACCTGGACCGCGTGGCCACCGACGCGCCGCGCATGCCCGGCCTGTGGGCCGAGACCGCGCACCTGCTCGACTGCGCCTGGCGCTTCGACGAGGCCGCCGCGCTGCACGAACGCGCCCTGGCCAGCTCGCCGCTGGACGCCGCCACGCACTACTACCGCGGCTGGCACCTGCTGGCCACCGACCGGCCGCGCGAGGCCGTGCCGGCGCTGGAACAGGCCCTGCGGCTGAACCCGTTTTCGGTCTACATGGGGATCCTGCTGGCGCGCGCACTGGCCACCGCGGGCGACCCCGAGGCCGCGCTCGCGCGGGCCCGGCGCACGCGCGAGAACGCGCCCGAGCACCGCGCTGCGGCGCTGCACCTGCTGGGCGTGCAGGCCATGGTGGCGCCCTCGCCCGCGCTGGCCGCCCAGGCCCTCGAGCTGCTGCCCGACCCGGCCTCGTGGGTGTTCGCCGCGTCCACGCTGGGCTACGTGCTGGCGCGCTGCGGCGAGACCGCAGCAGCGGCACGCGTGATCGCGGGCACCGACCCGGGCAACCCGAGCGAACAAGCCACCCACGCCGCGGCGCTCACGCTGCTGGGCCGCCGCGCCGAAGCGATGGACCGCCTGGAACGCGCCGCCGCCGAAGGCTGCGGGCACCTGCCGCTGGTGTTGCTCGCCACCGAAAACCACGGCCTGCGCAGCGACCCGCGCTGGCCGGCCGTCGCGGCCCGCGTCTGGCCGCACCGATAGGCGTTCTGCTACCCTCGACCGGATGCCCGCCTCGCCCCCTTCTTCCGCCATGTCGCCCGGCCTGATCGTGCTGGTGCTCTCCCTGTTGCTGGGCCTGCAACCCATCGCCACCGACCTTTACCTGCCTGCGCTGCCGGCGCTCACCACGGGCTTCGGCGCGCCCATGCCGCAGGCCCAGCTCACGCTCACCGCGCTGCTGCTGTGCTTCGGCCTGTCGCAGCTGGTGTGGGGCCCGCTGTCGGACCGCTTCGGCCGCCGGCCGGTGCTGCTGGTGGGCCTGAGCGCCTTCGTCGCGGCCTCGATCGGCAGCACCTTCGCACCGTCCATGGAACAGCTCATCGTCTGGCGCGCGGTGCAGGGCGCGGCCATGGGCGCGGGCGTGATGTGCGCGCGCGCCATCGTGCGCGACCTGTACGCCCCCAGCGAGGGCGCGCGCGTCATGTCCAAGGGCCTCACCGGCCTGGGCGTGATCGCCTGCGCGGCTTCGCCCGTCGGCGGCCTGCTCTCCGACCTGTTCGGCTGGCGCGTCTCGCTCATGGCACTCGCGGTGTTCGGCGCCGTCGCCCTGCTGGTCGTCGCCTTGCGCTTCGAGGAAACCCTGGCGCAGAAGAACCCGCACGCACTGGCGCCGCGCACGCTGTTGGGCAACTGGGTGCTGATCGCGCGCCACCCCACGTTCTGGGCTTTCGCGCTGCTGTCCACCGCCTCCTACGGCGGCCTGTTCACCTTCCTCGCGGCCTCGTCCTTCGTGTTCATCCGCGTGCTCGGCCTGAGCACCACCGCCTACGGCGTGGTGATGTTCAGCATGTCGCTGGTCTACATCCTCGGCACCTTCCTGTGCCGCGCGCTGCTGCCGCGCCTGGGCCTGCGCCGCACCGTGGCCATCGCCGCGGTGATGACGCTCACCGCCGGCACCAGCATGGGCGGGCTCGCGCTGCTGGGCGTGCAGAACACCTGGGCCATCCTGGTGCCGTTCTGGCTCTTCATGCTCGCCCACGGCGTGCACCAGCCCTGCGGCCAGAGCGGCGCGGTGGGCCCGTTTCCACAGGCCGCCGGCGCGGCCTCCGCGCTCAGCGGCTTTCTGTCGATGGTGACCGCGTTCGCCATGGGCGGCTGGCTCGGCCGCAGCCTGGCCGGCATCGGCGAAGGGCGCGGCTCGGTGCTGCCGCTGACCAACGGGCTGTGGTTCTGGAGCGTGCTCATTGCCCTCGTGGCCTGGACCCTGGTGCAGCGCCACGGCGAAGCGCACAGCGCACCGCAGCGCGTGACCGCCCCGGCCCGCTGACCCCATCACCATGCAAGACATTCCCCGCTGCATCGCATTGGCCGGCCCGACGGCCAGCGGCAAGAGCGCGGCCTCGCTGGCCATCGCGCAGCGCTGGCCGGTGGAGATCATCAGCGTCGACTCGGCCCTGGTCTACCGCGGCATGGACATCGGCAGCGCCAAGCCGACGGCGGCCGAACGCGCGCAAGTGCCGCACCACCTGATCGACATCCTCGACCCGCTGCAGAGCTACAGCGCCGCCGACTTCGTGCGCGACACCACCCGCCTGGTGGACGAGATCGCCGCGCGCGGCCGCACCGCGCTGCTGGTGGGCGGCACCATGCTGTACTTCAAGGCCCTGCTGGTCGGTCTGGACGACATGCCGCAGGCCGATGCCGGCGTGCGCGAGCGCATCGAGGCCCGGGCACGCGCGCAGGGCTGGCCCGCGCTGCATGCCGAACTCGCGCGCGTGGACCCGATCACCGCCGCGCGCCTGCCCCCCAACGACTCGCAGCGCATCCAGCGTGCGCTGGAGGTGCACGAGGTCTCGGGCCGTCCGCTCTCCAGCTTCCAGACCGGCCGCACCCGCAACCCGGACAGCCCGCTCGCCCCCGAGCACCTGATCTCGCTCGAACCGCAGGACCGCGCCTGGCTGCACGCGCGCATCGCGCAGCGCTTCGACGACATGCTCGCCGCCGGCTTCCTCGACGAGGTGCGCACGCTGCGCGCGCGCGGCGACCTCTCCACCGAGCTGCCGTCCATGCGCTGCGTGGGCTACCGCCAGGCCTGGGACCTGCTGCAGGCCCACGGCGACGCGCTCACGCCCGAACAGCTCGCCGAGCTGCGCGACCTCGGCATCGCCGCCACCCGCCAGCTCGGCAAGCGCCAGCTCACCTGGCTGCGCTCCATGCCGCAGCGCCGTGTGATCGCCTGTGATGCGCCCGACGCGCTGGCCCAGGTGCTGACCGCGGTCGAATCCCTGCTGGGTCCCGGCGCATGAACCAACCGGCCCTGGTGGTGCACGAACTGGGCAAGCGCTACGGCGACACGCCCGTCTTCGGCCACGTGAGCCTGAGCGTGGCCCCGGGCGAGTTCGTCGCCATCGTGGGCGAGTCCGGCGTGGGCAAGTCCAGCCTGCTCAACTGCCTGGCCGCGCTCGACGACTGGAGCGAAGGCCACATCACCCACCAGGGCGTGGACCTCGGCACGCTCGACGAGGCGCAGCGCGCGCACTGGCGCCGCGAACACCTGGGCTTCGTGTTCCAGGCCTTCCATGTGCTGCCGCACCTGGACGTGGCGCAGAACGTGGGCCTGCCCCTGCTGCTGCTGGGCCGGCCCGACACCGGGCGGGTGCAGCAGATGCTCGACGCCGTCGGCCTGGGCGGGCTGGGTGCGCGGCTGCCGGCCGAGCTTTCGGGCGGGCAGCTGCAGCGCGTGGCGATCGCGCGGGCGCTGGTGCACCGCCCCGGCCTGCTGCTGGCCGACGAACCCACCGGCAACCTCGACCCCGGCACCGCCACCCAGGTCATGGACGTGTTGCAGCAACAGGCCACCGAGAGCGGCGCAGCGCTCGTGCTCGTCACGCACTCCAGCGCGGCCGCCTCGCGCGCGCAGCGCGTGCTGCACCTCACCGCTTCGGGGCTTGAGCCCGCCCTCACGCCCTGACACGTTTTGCGCGTGCAAGGCGCGGAGCATCGCGGTAAGGTCAGGGGCCGGGTAAAAAGAACCCGTCATGTAACTTGATTACAATAAAATCCAAAACCACAAGTAACTAAATTAGACCATGGTGACCTCGAATACCGCCCCCACCCCTGCCGAGCCGCTCGATCTGGTGATCTTCGGCGGCGTGGGCGACCTCTCGGTGCGCAAGCTGCTGCCCGCGCTGTACATGGCGCACCTGCACCGCAACCTGCCCGAGGCCACGCGCATCCATGCCCTGGGCCGCCAGCCCTGGGACCGCGAGACCTTCACCGCCTTCATCCACGACAAGGTGCGCGCCTTCATCGCCCCCGAGACGCTGGACGAAACCGCCTGGCAGGGCTTCGTGGAGCGCCTGGGCTACGTGTGCCTCGACGCCACGCAGCCGGCCGACTTCACCGCCCTGGCCGGCGCGCTGCAGCCGGGCTCGGACCGCGTGTACTACCTCGCCACCGCGCCCACGCTGTTCACCGGCATCTGCGCGAACCTGCACGGCGCCGGCCTGATCGACGAGCGTTCGCGCGTGGTGCTGGAAAAGCCGCTCGGCCACGACCTCGCGTCGGCGCGCGCCATCAACGACGAGGTGGGCCGCTACTTCAGCGAGCCGCAGACCTTCCGCATCGACCACTACCTGGGCAAGGAGACGGTGCAGAACATGATGGTGCTGCGCTTCGGCAACACCATCTTCGAGCCGCTCTGGCGCAGCCCCTACATCAAGAGCGTGCAGATCACGGTGGCCGAGTCGGTCGGCGTGGGCAGCCGCGCCGGCTTCTACGACGGCACCGGCGCGCTGCGCGACATGGTGCAGAACCACCTGCTGCAACTGCTGTGCATCGTGGCGATGGAGCCGCCGGTCTCGCTCGACCCCGATGCCGTGCGCGACGAAAAACTCAAGGTGCTGCGCTCGCTGCGCCCCATGACCGAGGCCGACGTGGCGCGCGACACCGTGCGCGGCCAGTACACCGCCGGCGCCTCCAACGGCGACCGGGCCGCGGGCTACCTGCAGGAAGCCAACGTGCCCGCCGACAGCACCACCGAGACCTTCGTCGCCCTGCGCGCGCACATCAACAACTGGCGCTGGGCCAACGTGCCGATCTTCCTGCGCACCGGCAAGCGCATGGCCGAGCGCCGCTCGGAAATCGTCATCGAGTTCGCCGACCTGCCGTACACCATCTTTCCCGACGCACCGCGCCAGCCGGTCAACCGCCTGATGATCCGCCTGCAGCCCGAGGAACATGTGCAGCTGCAGATGATGGCCAAGGAGCCCGGCAGCGGCATGCGACTGCGCCCGGTGAGCCTGGACCTGGACCTCGAATCGGCCTTCAGCGCGCGCCGCGCCGAGGCCTACGAGCGCCTGCTCATGGACGTGATCAAGGGCCGGCTGACGCACTTCATGCGGCGCGACGAACTCGAGGCCGCCTGGACCTGGGTCGAACCCATCCTCGAGGGCTGGAGCAACCTGAGCGAGAAGCCCCGCCCCTACACCGCCGGCAGTTGGGGCCCGGCCGCCTCGTCCGCGCTGATGGCGCGCGAAGGCTCGGCCTGGGTGGAAGAAGCCTGAGCCCATGAACGCGCTCGACCGCAGCCCACCGACCCCGTTGCAGGTGCATCCCGCCGGCAACGCGGCCGAACTCGCGGCGCAACTGGCCCTGCATGTCGCGCGGCGCCTGCGCGAGGCCATCGGTGCGCGCGGCCACGCGGTGCTCGCGGTCTCGGGCGGCAAATCGCCGGTGGCCATGTTCGAGTGCCTGCGCGAGCAGCCGCTGGAATGGGCCCATGTGAGCGTGCTGCTGGTGGACGAGCGCTGCGTGCCGCACGACCACCCCGAAAGCAACACCGCCCTGGTGCGCACCCACCTGCTGCAGGGCGCCGCCGCCGCGGCCCGCTTCGTGCCCTTCTTCGACCGCCTGCCCGCCGCGCTGGACGACGCCGCGCTGACGGCCCTGGCCGATGGCGCCAACGACCGCCTGGCCACCCAGCCCTGGCCCATGGACCTGGCCGTGCTCGGCATGGGCGAAGACGGCCACACCGCATCGATCTTTCCGGGCGCGCCCGGCCTGGCCCGCGCGCTGCACGGCAGCGGCCCGGTCACCTGGCAACGCCCGGCCGAAACGTCCCGCGCGCCGCACGCGCGCCTCACCCTCACCCTGCCCGCCCTGCTGGCCACGCGCGAACTGGCCCTGTCCATCAGCGGCGCGAGCAAGCTCGCCGTGTACCAGCAAGCCCGCCTCGCCGCCGACGAAAGCCTGCCGGTGTCACTCGTGCTCAACCAGCACCTCACGCCCGTGAGCGTCTGGCTGGCCTGAACGAGATCTCCCCAAAATGACCACCACGAACGCCCCCCTGCACCCCACCCTGGACCGCGTCACGCAGCGCATCACCGAGCGCAGCGCCGCCACCCGCGCGACCTACCTCGCCGCCATGGCCGCGCAGCGCAAGAAGGGCACGCAGCGCACCGGCATGGGCTGCGCCAACATGGCCCACACCACGGCCGCGCTGCCCGCCGCCGACAAGCTCAAGATCCACGCCGAACGCGCGCCGCACATCGGCATCGTCACCTCGTACAACGACATGCTCTCGGCGCACCAGCCCTACGAGGCCTACCCGCAGAAGCTGCGCGACCACGCGCACGGCCTGGGCGCGACGGCCCAGGTGGCCGGCGGCGTGCCCGCCATGTGCGACGGCATCACGCAGGGCGCGGCCGGCATGGAGCTCTCGCTGTTCTCGCGCGACGTGATCGCGCTCTCCACCGCCGTGGCGCTCTCGCACAACGTGTTCGACGCCGCGCTCATGCTCGGCATCTGCGACAAGATCGTGCCCGGCCTGTTCATGGGCGCGCTGCAGTTCGGCCACCTGAGCACCGTGTTCGTGCCCTCCGGCCCGATGACCTCGGGCCTCTCGAACGACGCCAAGGCCAAGGTGCGCCAGCAGTACGCGCAGGGCCTGGTGGGCCGCGATGCGCTGCTCGAATCGGAGGCCCAGGCCTACCACAGCCCCGGCACCTGCACCTTCTACGGCACCGCCAACAGCAACCAGATGCTGATGGAGATCATGGGCCTGCACCTGCCCGGCGCCTCCTTCGTCAACCCCGGCACGCCGCTGCGCGAGGCGCTCACCCTGGGCGCGGTCAAGCGCGCCGTGGCCAACACCGGCCGCACCGGCGAACCCGCGCTGAGCCTGGCCGACATCGTGACCGAGAAGACGCTGGTCAACGGCATCGTCGGCCTGCTGGCCACCGGCGGCTCGACCAACCACACGCTGCACCTCGTGGCCATGGCACGGGCCGCCGGCGTGCTGATCGACTGGGACGATTTCGCCGAGCTCTCGCACGCGGTGCCGCTGCTGGCGCGTGTGTATCCCAACGGCAGCGCCGACGTGAACCACTTCCACGCCGCCGGCGGCATGGGTTACCTGATGCAGCAGCTGCTGGCCGCCGGCCTGCTGCACGCCGACGTGAACACCGTGATGGGCGCGGGCCTGGACAGCTACACGCGCGAGCCCTGGCTCGACAGCGGCCAGCTCGCCTGGCGCCCGGTGCCCGAACAGAGCGGCGACCTCTCGGTGCTGCGGCCCGTGAGCGAGCCTTTCAGTGCCGACGGCGGCCTGCGCCTGCTGCAGGGCAACCTGGGGCGCAGCGTGGTCAAGGTCTCGGCCGTCAAGCCCGAGCACCGCGTGGTGCGCGCCCAGGCCGTGGTGGTGAACGACCAGCAGGACCTGCTGGCCCTCTTCAACGAAGGCAAGCTGGAACGCGACCTGGTCGCCGTGGTGCGCTACCAGGGCCCGCGCGCCAACGGCATGCCCGAGCTGCACAAGCTCACGCCGCCGCTGGCCGTGCTGCAGGACAAGGGCTTCAAGGTGGCGCTGGTCACCGACGGCCGCATGTCCGGCGCCTCGGGCAAGGTGCCCGCCGCCATCCACCTCAGCCCCGAGGCCTTGTCCAACGGGCCGATCGCGCGCGTGCGCGACGGCGACTGGATCACGCTCGACTGCGAGCGCGGCGTGCTCGAACTCGAGGTCGATGCCCGCACCCTGGCCCGCCGCCGCATCAAACACCCCGACCTGAGCGCCAACGAACACGGCAGCGGGCGCGAACTCTTCGGCCTCTTCCGCGAGAATGCGGGCGCGGCCGAATCGGGCGCCTCGCCCCTGTTCGCCCCGCTGGCGGTGAACCGCCCCGCGGCCCTCGTTGAAACCCCTTCCGCCTGAAGACACCATGACGACCACCTGCTTCACCCGCCCTGCTTTCACCGCCCGCGTCGTGCCCGTCATCGTCCTGAGCGACGAGGGCCAGGCCGTGCCGCTGGCCCATGCGCTGCTCGAAGGCGGCATCGACGTGATGGAGATCACCCTGCGCTCGGGCGTGGCGCTGCGCGCCATCGAGGCCGTGGCGCGCGCCGTGCCGAAGATGCACCTGGGTGCGGGCACCGTCACGCGCGCGGCCGAGGTGCCGCAGGTGGTGAGCGCGGGCGCGAAGTTCGCCCTCTCGCCGGGCTGCTCCGAAGCCCTGGTGGACGCGGTGAAGGCCGCGAAGCTGCCCTTCATTCCCGGCGTGATGACGCCCAGCGAAGTGATGCGCGCGCGCGACCACGGCTTCACCCTCATGAAACTGTTTCCCGCCGCCCAGGCCGGCGGCATCGCCATGCTCAAGGCGCTGGGCGCGCCGCTGCCCGATGTGCGCTTCTGCCCCACCGGCGGCGTGAGCACCGAGAACCTGCGCGAGATCCTGGCGCTGCCCAACGTGGCCATGGCCGGCGGCTCCTGGCTCACGCCCTCGGACGCGCTGCGCCAAGGCGACTGGAAACGCATCACCCGCCTCGCCCGCGAAGCCACCACCCTGGCCACCGCCGTCTGACGCCTCCGCCTCCATGACCCTGCCCACCACCCTGCCCGCCTGGGCGCAACTGCAATCCCTGGCCGGGGCACCGCAGCCCCACCTGCGCGACCTGCTGCCCGCCGACACCGGCCGCGCCGAGCGCATGGCGCTGCGCGCCACCGGCATCACCCTGGACGCGAGCCGCCAGCGCGTCTCGCCCGCCATCCAGCAGGCCTTGCTGGCGCTGGCCGAGCAGGCCGGCGTGGCCGCGCAGCGCGACGCCATGTTCCGGGGCGAGCGCATCAATGCCACCGAAGACCGCCCGGTGCTGCACGCGGCGCTGCGCGGTGACCCCCTGCACACCGGCCCCTGGGGCGCGGAGGTGCAGAAGGCCGTGCAGCACGAGCTGGCCCGCGTCTGCGACTTCGCCGAAGCCCTGCGCGCCGGCACGGTGCGCGGGCACAGCGGCGAGGCCATCACCGACGTGGTGAACATCGGCATCGGCGGCTCCGACCTCGGCCCGCGCATGGCGGCCGATGCGCTGGCGCACCTGGCCCACCCCGGCGTGCGCGTGCACTACGTCTCCAACCCCGATGCCTGGGCGCTGTGGAGCGTGCTGCGCGAACTGGACGCGGCACGCACGCTGTTCATCGTCTCGAGCAAGACCTTCACCACCCAGGAAACCCTCACCAACGCCGCGAGCGCGCAGCGCTGGCTGAGCGACCACGGCTGCCCGGCCGATGCGCTGGGCCAGCACCTGGTGGCCATCACCGCCAGCCCGGCGCAGTCCGCGAAGCTGGGCTACCCGGCCGAGCGCACCTTCCTGTTCTGGGACTGGGTGGGCGGGCGCTACTCGGTGTGGTCCGCACTGGGCCTGCCGCTGGCCATCGCCATCGGCACCGAACACTTCCGGCTGTTCCTGGCCGGCGCGCGGGCCATGGACGAGCACTTCTGCACCGCGCCCCCGGCGCAGAACCTGCCGGTGCAACTGGCCCTCAATGGCATCTGGAACCGCAACTTCCTGGGCCTGCCCACCCAGCTGATCGTGCCCTACGCCTCGCGCCTGGTGCGCTTCACGCCCTTCGTGCAGCAGATGGACATGGAGTCCAACGGCAAGCGCATCCACATCGACGGCACGCCCGCCACGGTGGACACCGGGCCCATCGTCTGGGGCGGCCTGGGCATCGACGGGCAGCACGCCTACTTCCAGCTGATCCACCAGGGCCGGCACACCGTGCCGGTGGACTTCATCGGTGTTCAGAACGAGGACACGCCCCTGCCTCTGGCCGCGGCGCACCACGAGGTGGTCAACCTCAACCTGCGCGCCCAGGCCGAAGCAATGGCGCGCGGGCGCACGCTCGCCGATACGCAGGCCCTGCTGCAGAAGGACGGCATGGGCGAAGCCGAGGCCCGCGCCATGGCGCCGCACCGCAGCTTCGAGGGCAACATCCCGAGCCACATCCTCTGGCTCGACCGCCTGGACCCGTCGCGCCTGGGGGCGCTGATCGCCCTGTACGAGCACAAGGTGTTCACCCAGGCCGCCATCTGGCGCATCAACGCCTTCGACCAGTGGGGGGTGGAACTGGGCAAGACCATGGCCAAGGCGATGGAGAAGGCCGGCCTCTGAGTCCGCGTTGTCGCACAAACATGCGGCAAAAAATACCGTATCGGGTATAAACGCAAAAGTTCCCGAAAGGGGCAGGCGCTATTCCCATAGGTTCGGCACACACGGACAGCATCCACCAGCATGCAAAGAGTCAAGACCTTCCTCAGCAGCCTGACATCGATACTCACGCCGAATTCGGAGTCCGCGCCCAAGGCGCCCGACCCCAGGGCCATGGTCCTCATTCAAAAATCGATGCTTCGCCTGCTGGGGGTGAGAGGCGCCGAGCTCAACCCGCAACTGGAACACCGCATCCGCTACGCCTCCAGCATCGAGGCCCTCTGGTTCCTGCGCGCCGACCTGGCCCAGGCCCTGTGCCTGCAGCGCGACGAATCCAGCGCCCTGGCGGCCGTCTCCGACCTCACACCCCTCTTCGAAGGCAACGTCTCCAAGGCGCAGCTGCAGTCCTTCCAGCGCGGCCAGGGCCAGCGCCGTTGATGACTCACGTGGTTGAGTCCAACGCGCCCCGCAACGCCTGAAGCAGCGCCCACCAGGGGCATCGAGGGTCCGGCTCTGCCGGCCCCAGATGCCGTCCCCCTCCCAGCCGAAGGCGCCAGTGAGGGGGAAGCCACGAAGTGGCGCAGGGGGTGTTTCCTCCTTCAAGCCAGGCCGCCGTTGGCGCGCAGCACCTGGCCATTGACCCAGCCGCCGGCCGGGCTCACCAGAAACCCCACCACCGAAGCGATGTCGCCCGGCTCGCCCAGCCGCTGCAGCGGCGGCATCTGAGCCAGCGCCTGGATCTGTTCGGGCGTCTTGCCGTCGAAGAACAAGGCAGTGGCCACCGGGCCGGGCGCCACGGCGTTGACCGTGATGCGGCGCCCGCGCAGCTCCTTGGCGAACACCTGGGTCAGCGACTCCACCGCCGCCTTGGAGGCGATGTACACGCTGTAGCCCGGCAGGTTCATCGCCACCGTGGTGCTGGAGAAGTTGACGATGCGCCCGCCCTCGTTCAGCCGCGTGGCGGCCTCGCGCAGGGTGTTGAAGGTGCCCCGCACGTTGGTGTCGAAAGTGCGGTCGTACAGCGCGTCGCTGGTCTGCGCCAGCGGCACCGTCTGGAGCACGCCGGCGTTGTTCACCAGCACGTCCACCGAGCCCAGCTCGCGCTCGGTGGTGTCGAACAGGGCGCGCACGGCCTCGGGTTTCGAGACATCGGCCTGCACCGCGATGGCCCGGGCGCCGGCAGCGCGCAGTTCGGCCACCAGGGCCTCGGCCTCGGCGGCGCTGCGGGCGTGGTTCACCGCCACGGCATAGCCGTCGGCGGCCAGCCGGCGGGCCAGCGCGGCACCGATGCCGCGCGAGGCACCGGTGACGATGGCGACGGGGGAAACGGGTTGGGAGCTCATGGGCTTTTTTCCTGGAAAGGTTGAACGGTGGCCCGATGATGAATCGTTGTCCCGGAAAGATCAGTACCTAAAAATCGGCAACATCATTCGGATTTCAACAACAATAGCGCCCATGGACCGATTCCAGGAAATGCAGGTGTTCGTGCGCATCGCCGAGCGGGGCAGCTTCACGCAGGCGGCGGACGACCTCCAACTGCCGCGCGCGACCGTGAGCAACCTGATCCAGCGGCTGGAGGCGCGCCTGGGTGTGCGCCTGCTGGAGCGCACCACGCGCACGGTGCGGCTCACGCCCGACGGCGAGGCCTACCGCCAGCGCTGCCTGGGCCTGCTGGCCGACCTCGAAGAGGCCGACGGCCTGTTCCGCCAGGCCGAGCCCAAAGGCCTGCTGCGGGTGAACCTGCAGGGCACGCTGGCGCGGCGTTTCGTCGTGCCCGCCCTGCCCGGCTTCCTTGCGCAACACCCTCAGCTCGAACTGCAGATCGGCGAGGACGACCGCCTGGTCGATCTGGTGCGCGAGGGCGTGGACTGCGTGCTGCGCGCCGGGCAGTTGCGCGACTCGTCCCTGGTGGCGCGCCGGGTGGCGCAGTTGCCGCAGGTCACCTGCGCCAGCGCCGCGTACCTCGCGCAATTCGGCGAGCCCAAGACCCTGGCCGACCTGGCGGGCCACCGCGCGGTGAACTACCTCTCCAGCGCCACGGGCCAGGCCCTGCCACTGGAGTTCATGGTGAACGCCGCGTTGCGCACGCTGAACCTGCCCGGCCCAGTCTCGGTGACGGGGGCCGACGTCTACGCCGGCGCGGCCATCGCCGGCCTGGGCCTGGTGCAGGTGCCGCGCTACCGCGTGGCCGACGAACTGGCCTCGGGCCAGTTGCGCGAGGTGCTGGTGGACCTGCCGCCGCCCCCGCTGCCGGTGTCGGTGCTCTACCCGCAGAGCCGCCAGCTCTCGGTGCGCGTGCGCGCTTTCACGCAGTGGCTGGGCGAGCTGTTTGAAACCGTCGCCTGATCACGGGTTAGCATCGCCCCCCATGAAACCCCAGGTGCAATTCCGCCTGCGCATCAAGCGCGGTGACGTCATCGCCATCGGCCCGGGCAAGGTGAGCCTGCTCGAAGCCATCGCGCGCACCGGCTCGATCTCGGCGGCCGGCCGTGAGCTCAACATGTCGTACCGCCGCGCGTGGCTGCTGGTCGACGAGATCAACCGCTCGCTCACCGAGCCGGCGGTCTCGGCGGCCGTCGGCGGCGCCAAGGGCGGGGGCACCTCGCTCACCCCGGTGGGCGAAGAACTGGTGCGGCGCTACCGCGCGGTCGAAGAGATCGCCATGACGGCGGCCGCGGCCGAGCTCCGGCGCCTGACCCAGCTCATCGCCCCCTGACGCCGGCGCTGCTCAGGGCCTGCGCCAGGTCCTGTGCGTCTTCCGCCGCCAGCAGGAACGACAGGCTCACGTTCTCCGACAGCACCAGGGTCAGGGACAGCCCGTCGCTGCCCGCCAGGGGCTCGACCATCCATTCGCACACCCGCACGGCACTGCGCAGCTCGGGCAGCCGGCTGAGCGCACCGAGCACCGGCACCTCCTGCGACACCGGCCGACCCGGCAAGGGGTTGAACCCGGCCGCAAGCGCAGGGAAAGGTTCGGTCATGGCAGGCTCCGAAGAGAAGGGTGGGTGGGTCTTCGTTATATTTATCAGTATATAACCAACACACCCTCGACAGCACGCCCAGGGCATCACCCGTATGCTCGTGCCGTCACTGGAGACCACCATGCACATCGACTGGACCCATTTCACGCCCTGGACCTCGCTGGCCGGGGGCATTCTGGTGGGGCTCGCCGCCGCCGCCCTCATCCTCCTGAACGGCCGCGTGCTCGGCGTCAGCGGCATCCTGGGCGGTCTGCTGCCGCCCCGCGCGGGCGACGCGGGCTGGCGCATCGCCTTTCTGCTCGGCGTCTTCAGTGCGCCGCTGGTGTTCGGCTGGCTCGCCCCCGACCACCTGGTCCGCGCGCCGCGCATCGACGCCGGCGACGCGCTGCTGGTGGTCGCGGGCCTGCTGGTGGGCGTGGGCACGCGCTACGGCTCGGGCTGCACCAGCGGCCACGGCGTCTGCGGCCTCTCGCGCCTGTCACCGCGCTCGCTGGTGGCCACGCTGTGCTTCATGGCCGCCGGCTTTCTGGTCGTGGGCGTCGTCCGCCACCTGCTCTGAGGAGACGCGCCATGGCACGGATCATCGAATTTCTTGTCGGCCTGCTGTTCGGCCTGGGCCTGCTGCTCTCGGGCATGGCCGACCCGGCCAAGGTGCTGGGCTTCCTCGACCTGTTCGGCACCTGGGACCCTTCGCTGGCCTTCGTGATGGCGGGCGCGATCGCGGTGGGCGTCTTCGCCTTCGCGCTGGCGAAGCGGCGCACCACCAGCTTCTTTGGCGACGCCTTGCACCTGCCCAAGGCCACGCAGATCGACCGGCGCCTGGTGCTGGGCAGCCTGGTGTTCGGCGCGGGCTGGGGCCTGGCCGGTTTCTGCCCCGGCCCTGCGCTGGTTTCCATGGCCTCGGGCGAGTTCAAGGCCGCGGTCTTCGTCGCGGCCATGGTGGTGGGCATGCTGATGCACGGCTGGGCCGAGCGCCTGCTGGCCCGGCCGGCGCCCGCCGTGCGCTGAGGGTTTACTTCGCGGCGCGCGCCTTGGCGACGGCGGCCTGCGTTTCCTTCCACAGGTCCTCGCCCACGTTGGTGGCGATGCCCGAGTTCACGCCGGCGAGCTTTTCGCGCATGCGGTTGGCTTCGGCCGGCGAGAGCTGGTTGATCTGCATGCCCTTGCCCTTGAGGTCGGCCAGCGCCTTGTCGGCCTCGGCGCGCGTGTCCTGGCGCTCGAAGTCGCGGCTCTTCTTCGCGGCGTCCAGCAGCACCTTGTGCTCGTCCTTGCTCAGGCCGTCCCAGTACTTCTTGCTCACCAGCACGATCCACGGACTGTAGACGTGGTTGGTCACCGTGAGGTACTTCTGCACCTCATAGAACTTGCTCGAGAGGATGGTGTTGTACGGGTTCTCCTGGCCGTCCACGGTCTTGGTTTCGAGCGCGGTGAACAGCTCGGAGAACGGCAGCGGCACCGCGTTGGCGCCCAGGGTCTTGAAGCTGTCGATGAACACGTTGTTCTGCATCACGCGCAGCTTGATGCCGTCCATGTCTTCGAGCTTGGTGACGGCGCGCTTGTTGTTGGTGAGGTTGCGGAAACCGTTCTCCCAGTACACCAGACCGACCAGGCCTTTCTCCTGCAGCTTGTCCATCACCTTCTGGCCCACCGGGCCGTCGAGCACCACGTCGGCTTCCTTGGCGTTGTCGAACAGGAAGGGCGTGTCCCAGATCGCCATTTCCTTGGTGATGCCCACCAGGGTGGCGGTGGAGCCCACCATCATTTCCTGCGCGCCGCCGATCAGCGCCTGCTGCATCTGCACGTCCGAGCCGAGCGCGGCGGCGCCGATGGCGCGGATCTTCATCTTGCCGCCCGAGGCCTTTTCCACCTCTTCGGCGAACAGCTTGGTCGCGCGGCCCTGGTTGGAAATTTCGTTGAGGCCGTAACCGAAGCGGATGATGCGCGGCTTGATGTCCTGCGCCCAGCTGGCAGCGAAGGGGGTGGCGAGCGCGGCCGCCGCGGTGGCGGCGATGAGGGTGCGGCGGAACAGGGTCATGTCAGTCTCCTTGAAGTGGGTGAGTTGAAACGTCAGCGCATCCAGGCCACGGGCGCGGTGACGATCTGCGGGAACACGATGAACAGGCCGAGAACGATGAGGTAGGTGATGAGGAAGGGGTTCACGCCCTTGATGACCTGGTGCATGGGCAGGCGCCCGACACCGGCCACCACGTTGAGCACGGTGCCCACCGGTGGTGTGACCAGGCCGATGGCGCCGTTGAGCACGAACATCAGCCCGAAGTAAACCGGGTCGATGCCCGCCTTCACGGCGATGGGCAGCATCACCGGCGCGAAGATCAGGATGGTGGGCGTGAGGTCCAGCGCGGTGCCGATCGCCACCAGCACCAGCATCATCACCACCATCAGCACGCGCGGGTGTTCCACCAGCGGACCGAGCCAGCCGGTGAGCGTGGACGGCAGGTCGGCCAGCGTGATCATGTAGCTGGCCACGGCGGCGCCGGCGCACAGGAACATCACCACCGAGGTGGTGCTCGCGGCGCGCACCAGCGCGCTGTACAGCTCGGGCAGGCGCATCTCGCGGTGCACGAAGAGCGCGATCACCAGCGCGTAGAACGCGGCCACCACGGCGGCTTCCGTCGGCGTGAAGATGCCGCTCTTCATGCCGCCGATGATGATCACCGGCATCACCAGCGCCCAGACCGCGCGGCCCGTGAGGCGCAGGCGTTCGGCCATGGGCACCGGCGGCGAGCTGGTCAGCGTCATCTTGCGCAGCACCACGCGCCAGGCCACCACCAGCGCCACGCCCATCACCAGGCCGGGCACGATGCCCGAGATGAACAGCGCCGAGATCGAGGTGTTGGTGGTCACGCCGTAGATCACGAAGGCCATCGACGGCGGGATGATCGGGCCGATCACGCTGCCGGCGGCGATGAGCCCGGCCGACGAGGCCACCGGGTAGCCGTGCTTGCGCATCATGGGCAGCAGGATGGCGGACATCGCCGCCGCGTCGGCCAGCGCCGAGCCCGACATGGCCGAGAGCAGCACCGCCGCACCGATGGCCACATAACCCAGCCCGCCGCGCACGTGGCCGACCCAGGCCTGCGCCATGTCGATGATGCGCTTGCTGATGCCGCCGGAGTTCATGAGCTCGCCGGCCAGGATGAAGAAGGGCACGGCCAGCAGCGGAAAGCTGTCGATGCCGGCCACCATGTTCTGCGCCAGCAGCTGGGTGTCCCAGAAATCCATTACCCAGGCCATGGCGGCCCCGGTGAGCAGCAGCGCGAAGGCCATGTTCATGCCGATGCCCATGAGCACCAGCATGCCGGCGATGAAGACCACGAAGGCCAAAGCTTCAACAGACATGAAAAACCTCCGTGCTGCGCACTGCGGTGCGAGCTTGCTTGGAGCGGTCCTGCGCTGCGCTCATCGTGTCACTCCATGTCCACCGCGTGGCCCAGGTCGAGCGGCGTGCGCCGCACGATCTCGATCAGCACCATGGCGCCGATGGCCAGCGAGCACAGCAGCGCCGGCAGGGGCAGCAGCGCCACCGGGTAGCCCAGCACCACCGAATGGCTGTCCATGCCCACCACCACCTGCTGCCACGCGCCCCGGCCCAGCAACACGCAGGCCAGCAGCACCAGCAGGCGGATGGCCAGCGTGGCGAAGGCGAACGCGCGCGGGCGGTCGCGCAGCGAGCCGACCAGGCTGGTGAAGGCCATGTGCTGGCCCAGCGGGTAGGCGGCGGTCGCGCCCAGGAACACCATCCACACGAACAGCAGGCGCGAGAGTTCTTCGGTGGCGTTGATGCCGCTGTCAAAGCCGTAGCGCAGCACCACGTTGGCGAACACGCAGACCACCATGCCGGCCAGGCACAGCGCGAGCAGGGCCTCGGCCCCGTGTTTCAGGAATTGGGTGGATTTCATGGGCGAAGCTCCAGGGAATGGGGGGTGGCGCTGCCGTGCACCCAGTGCACCACGGCCGCAGCGAGTTCGGCCAGCGGGCGCGAGGCGTCCAGCGGCAGCACGCCGGGTTCGCGGCGCGGGTCTTCCAGCGTGGCGAACTGGCTGGCCACCAGGCTCACCGGGAACAGATGGGCCGGGCGCGCCGCCACGCGGTCGCGGGCCTGCTCCTGCGTGAGCTCGAGGAACACGAAGCGCAGGCCGGGCATGGCGGCCCGCAGGCGGTCGCGGTAGCGCAGCTTGAGCGCCGAACAGGTCAGCACCACGCCGCCATCCGCGTGCGCCTGCAGTTGTTCGGCCAGGGTGTCGAGCCAGGCCGCGCGGTCCTCATCGCTCAGGGCGATGCCGCCGCGCATCTTCGCGACGTTGCTGGCAGGGTGGAAATCGTCCCCCTCCAGCAAAGGCACGCCCAGCGTCCGGGCGCACAACTGGCCCAGGCTGGACTTGCCGCATCCCGCCACGCCCATGACGACGAGGGAGGTGTTCGGGGGCGATGCATTCATTTGGTAGCGCTGTCCCAACAAGGTAAAAAAGAAAACCGATCCACACCACCGAGCGAGCCCGCCTTCCCAGGTAGGGCATTGGCCGGCTTGTGGCACGATTCAGGGTAAATTCGGGTGTCCAGGGCCTTGGACAGCGCTATCCTAATGCCATTCTCACGGCATTCAACACCGGGAAAACCCTTGGAACCGACCGAACGCAAGCGCCGCCACAGCGGCCGCACCACCCTCAGCGACGTGGCCCGTGCCGCCGAGGTGAGCCCCATCACCGCCTCGCGCGCGCTGCGCGGCGAGCGCAGCGTGGCGGCCGAGCTGGTGGAGCGCGTCAAACTCGCCGCCGAGCAGCTGGGCTATGTGCCCGACCCGGCGGCGCGCGCCCTCGCCTCCCAGCGCAGCACGCAGGTGCCGGTGCTGGTGCCGCTGCTGTCCAACGCGTTGTTTGTCGACGTGCTGGAGGCCGTGCACCGCACCCTGCTCCCGCACGGCTACCAGACCCTGATCGGCGTGACGCACTACGAGCCGCGCGAGGAAGAACAGCTGCTGCGCAGCTACCTGGCGCACCGGCCGGCGGGCCTGCTGCTCACCGGCTTCGACCGCACCGAGGCCGCGCGCCAGCTCATCGCCGGCAGCGGCGTGCCCTGCGTGCACCTGATGGAGCTGACGCAGGCGCCCGGCGTGTACTGCGTGGGCTTCTCGCAGGTCGAGGCGGGCCATGCGATCACCGAGCACCTGGTGCAGCGCGGCCGCCGGCGCATCGCCTTCGTGGCCGCCCAGCTGGACCCGCGCACCATGCAGCGCGCCGAGGGCTACCGCCGCTGCCTGCGCCAGCACGGCCTGTACGACGCGAAGCTGGAGCTGCTGAGCCCGCAACCCTCGTCCATGCAGCTGGGCGGTGAACTGCTCGAAGACCTGCTGCGCACCCGCCCCGAGGTGGACGCGGTGTTCTTCTGCAACGACGACCTGGCCCAGGGCGGCCTGCTGTGCGCGCTGCGCCTGAAGATCGAAGTGCCTGCGCGCATCGCGGTGGCGGGCTTCAACGATCTCTCGGGCAGCGACCAGATGGTGCCGCCCCTGACCACGGTGCGCACACCGCGCCGCGCCATCGGCGAGGCCAGCGCGCAGATGCTGCTGAGCCTGATGCGCGGCGAGGTGCCGCCCAAGCCCTCGCTGGACCTGGGCTTCGAGCCCCTGATCCGCGGCAGCAGCTGAACGGCTTTAAGCTTCGGCATCCCCCCTCTGGAGACACCATGGCCGCCTACCTCTACGGCAACATCGAGATCACCGACCCCGCCCTCTACGAGGAATACCGGCGCGACGTGCCCGCCGTGATCGCCGCACACGGCGGCCGCTACCTGGTGCGCGGCGGCGCGGTGAAGGTGCTCGAAGGCCACGGGGTGCCGCAGCGCCAGGTGATCCTCGAGTTCCCCGACATGGCGCACCTCGAAGCCTTCTACCACTCGCCCGAATACCAGCGCCTGGTCGCGATCCGGCAGCGCGCCGCCAGCGGCACGCTGTTCGCCATCGAAGGCTACTGAGGCGGCGGGTCCTGCGAGGGAGTTGAGGCCCCCATCACGCTGTACCAGTCGACCTTGCGCGTCGCGACCATGATGGCGGCCAGCACGCCGAACAACAGCAGCGAGCCCATCATCAGCGCGTTGTCTTCCGAGATCAGGATGCCGTAGAGCACACCGTAGAGCGCCACCAGCAGGCCGCTCATGAGCAGGCCCGGCGCCCAGCCGCCCAGCACGTGGCGCAGGTAGTGCGCCAGCAGGCCGATGCAGGCCGCGCTGGCCACCAGGTAGGCCCAGACGAAGTCCAGGTGCTCGGCGATCGACAGCAACAGCAGGAAGAACAGCACCAGCGCGGCGCCGATCATCAGGTACTGCATGGGGTGGATGCGCCAGCGCTTCACCATCTCCAGCACGAAGAAGGCGGCGAAGGTGAGCACGATGAACATCATCCCG
Source organism: Hydrogenophaga sp. GW456-12-10-14-TSB4 (assembly GCF_059424305.1). NCBI lineage: Bacteria > Pseudomonadati > Pseudomonadota > Betaproteobacteria > Burkholderiales > Comamonadaceae > Hydrogenophaga > Hydrogenophaga sp. GW456-12-10-14-TSB4. The sequence goes on from NZ_JBWKZH010000017.1 coordinate 24,744, forward strand.
TACTTGGTCGCGCGCTCCGTCAGGCGGTAGACGTCCACCGGGTTGCCGAGCGAGACGGAAAAGCTCTCCGGCGTGCGCCGCTGCTCGCCTCCCTGCTGCACGAACTGCTGCTGAGCCTGGGTGGAGAGCGACGGCACGCTCCACGCGGCCTCGAAGCCCGAGGCGCTCACGCTGCGCGTGCGCGGCAGGAAGTCGCCGTCGAAGCTCGGGTGCGGCCAGCTCGAGCGCAGCTGCACACGGTTCTCATCGGCCAGCGGCACCCAGCCGATGCGGCCGGTGCCCGCGAGTTCGAGCTGCAGCTCGAAGGGCAGCACCGCGCCGGGCTTGAGCTGGGCCAGGTCGAGCGAGGCCGCCAGCGGCAGGGGCAGCCGCTGCGCGGCCGGCGCGGGCGCCACGGCCACCGGGCGGCCGTCGATCTTGAGCTGGGGCGCGTTGAGCAGGCCGCGCAGGTCGCTCACGCCCATGAGCAGGCGCGGCTGGCCCAGGCTGATCTGGCCGTTCTTCTCGCGCGGCTCCACCTCGCTCCACACGAAGCGGCCGGTGCTGCGGTTCACGCTGGTGTAGACCGTGATCGGAAAGACGCCGCGCCAGCGCGTCTCGGTCGCGAGTTCGCTGCGGGTCTCCATCAGCGTGGGAAAGCGGATCACCGCGTGCGACTGCGTCACACGCTCCTCGCGCGTGTGGCCGGTCTCGCCCACGCTCACGGTGCGGGTGAAGGTCTCGGTGTAGGGCACGTACAGCACCGGCCCGGTGAGGGTCTGCGCTCCGGCGTGCGCGCGCGCCACCTCCTCGGTGGCGGTCTCGCGGTTCTGGCTGCGCTCCTGGACCAGGTCGCGCACCATCATGAGGGGAATCGAAAGCAGCAGCATCAGCAGGCCGATGACCAGGACTTTGCTCAGCAGGGGGTATTTGTTCAAGTCGGGCTCCGTGGTGAGAACCCGGCCAGTCTGTCCCTGCCCTGTGAAGCGGCCGTGCGCTGCAGCGGTGTTTTGTGCAGCGGGCGTGAAGCCCTCAGGCCGGCAGGCGCCAGCGGGCGATGCAGCCGCCGGGCGAGGACACGTTCTCCACCGCCACCTGGCCGCCATGCAGGTCGCTCACTTCCTTCACCAGGCACAGGCCCAGGCCCGAGCCCTTGTCCTGCCCCTCGCCGCGCGGCAGCGAGTAGAAGCGCTCGAACAGGCGATCGCGCGCGTAGTCGGGGATGCCCGGCCCCTGGTCGCGCACCGACCATTCCACCTGCCCGCCCTCCTTGTGCAGGCGCAGCCACAGCTCGCCCTGCGGCGGCGAGAAGTCGATCGCGTTGTCCAGCAGGTTCTGCAGGGCCTGGCCGATGAGGAAAGCATCGCCGTGCACCACCAGGCCCGGCCCGAGTTCGTCGCGCACGCGCAGCGACTTGCGGTGCAGGCGCGGCTCGAGCCGCTGCAGCAGCTCGCGCGTGAGCGCGCTCAGGTCCACCGGCTCGCGCGTGCCCAGGCCCTGCATCTGCTCCACGTGAGCCAGCTGCAGCAGCTTGTCCACCAGCAGGTGCAGGCGCTCGGCCTGCCGCTGCACATTGCCGGCGAAGCGCTGCCGGTCGGGCGCGGGCAGGTCCTCCTGCAACAGCTCCGCCGCACCCCGGATCGCGGCCAGCGGGCTCTTGAGTTCGTGCGTGAGCGTGTGCACGTAACTCTCGACATAGGCCTTGTCCTCCAGCTTGAGCCGCATGCGCTCCAGCGCGCCTGCCAGATCGGCGAACTCGGTGCTGCCGCTCAGGCGCCCGAGCACCGGCAGCGGCGCGCGTTCCCCGCGCGAGACCGCGTTCGCATAACCGCGCAGGCGCGAGAGCGAGCTCGCGATCCACCAGCTGAACAGCAGACCGATCAGCAGGGACAGGCCCAGCAGCGCCCAGGACCAGCGCAGGATGCGCTGCTCGCTGCGGTCGATGTAGGGCTGCAGGCGCTGGTTGGGGCGCGAGACGGTGAGCACACCGATGACGCGGTCGCCGTCGCGGATGGGCGCGGCCACGTGCATCACCGTGTTGTCGGGGTCGTACGGACTGGCAGGGCTGGAGCGCGCGCCGTATTCGCCTCGCAGGGTGCGCACCACGTCGTTCCAGCGCGAGTGGTCCTGGCCGATGGCCTCGGGCCGGGTGTCGAAGCGCACGATGCCTTCGGCGTCGGTGATGGTGATGCGGTAGTCGATGCGGTCCTTGCGGAAGCCGCCGATGTTGGCGCCGGGCCGCGCCGTGTCCAGGCCCTGCAGCGAGCGGGCGAAGAAGCCCTCGGCGATGGTGCCGGCCTTCATGTCCGGCGTGGCCAGTTGCGCGAGCGTGTAGGCCGCGTCGATCAGGCTGTCTTCCATGGCCAGGCGCGTGCCGGGCTTGACCTCGTCCAGCAGCACGCGCAACACCACGAACAGCGCCAGGCCCAGCACCAGGAAGAACCCAATGAGCAGGCGCAGGCCGATGCGCATTCAGGGCAACCGCAGCGAGTAACCCATGTGGCGGTGGGTCTGGATCACCTCCGCCACCAGGCCGCGCTCGCGCAGCTTGGCGCGCAGCAGCTTGATGTGCGCGTCCACCGTGCGGTCCGAGGTGTGCGGGGCCCCGCCCCAGACCAGGTCCATGAGCTCGGTGCGCGAGAAGATGCGCTGCGGGCGCCGCAACAGCGTGGCGAGCAGCAGGAACTCGTAGCGCGTGAGCGCCAGCAGCTCGCCGCCGCAGGCGATGCGCTGCGCCTGCTCGTCCAGCGTGAGCAGGCCCGCGGCCACCGGGGCCGGCGCGGGCACGACGGCCGGGGGCACACCGGCCGCGCTGCGGCGCAGGATGGCGCGCACGCGGGCGCAGACCTCGCGCGGCGAAAAGGGTTTGACCACATAGTCGTCGGCGCCCAGTTCCAGGCCCAGCACGCGGTCGATCTCTTCGTGGCGCGCGGTCAGGAACACGATGGGCAGCTCGCTGGACTTGCGGATCGCGCGGCACACGTCGAAGCCGTTGCCGTCGGGCACGCCCACGTCCAGGATGGCGAGGTCCGGCGGTGCCTGCTCGAAGGCCGACAGCGCCTCGCGCGCCAGCCCCACGTGCCGCACCTCGAAGCCCTCGCTCTGCAGCGCATACAGCAAGGTGTCGGCGATGGCCTGTTCGTCTTCCAGCAGCAGGATGCGCTTGCGCATGGGGTCTCGGGGCGGTCGAATGGAGCGGGCCATCTTAACCAAGGCCCCGGACGGCCCCGAAAGCCCGTCACAGCTGGTTACGTGCACGACCTTTGACCACACGCCGGCTTCACACGGGCGCGGGATAATTCCACCCCATGCTTCAGCTCACCCCACGCAGGACGGCGCTCGCCCTGGCGTTCTCCACCGCCCTCATCGTGGCATTCCCGGTCCCGGCGTCGACCTTCGACCTGCCGTCGCTCGACCGCATCGTCCACTACCAGCCCAAGCTGCCGCTGCAGGTTTACACCGCCGACGGCGAGGAGATCGCGCAGTTCGGCACCGAGCGGCGCGACTACCTGCCGCTGTCGCGCATGCCGCAACAGCTGCAGCAGGCCCTGCTGGCGGTGGAAGACGCGCGTTTCCGGGAACACTCGGGCGTGGACCCCAAGGGCATGGCCCGGGCGGTGCTGTCCGCCATCACCGGCGGGCGCAAGCAGGGCGCCTCCACCATCACGCAGCAGCTGGTGCGCACCATGCTGCTCACGCGCGAATTCTCGGCCGAGCGCAAGGCCAAGGAAATCTGGCTGGCACTCAAGCTGGAAGACGAGCTCTCCAAGGACCGCATCCTGGAGATCTACATGAACGAGATCTTCCTGGGACAGCGCGCCTACGGCTTCGCCGCCGCCTCGCAGATCTACTTCGGCAAGCCGCTGGACAAACTCTCGCTGGCCGAACACGCCATGCTCGCGGGCCTGCCGCAGAACCCGTACTACGCCAACCCGGTGGCCAACTTCGAGCGCGCCACGCAGCGCCAGCGCGTGGTGCTCGAGCGCATGCGCGCCGTCGACGCGATCAACGACAAGCAGCTCGCCGCCGCGCGCGCCGAGAAGCTGGTCATCCGCACCCCGGGCACGCGCAACGTGCACGCGGCCCACGTGGCCGAGATGGCGCGCCGCGCCGTGGTCGAGCGCTTCGGCACCGAGGCCTATTCGAGCGGCCTGCGCGTGACCACCTCGCTGCGCGCAGCCGACCAGCGCGCGGCACACAACGCCGTGCAGCGCGGCGTGCTGGCCTTCGACCGGCGCGGCGCCTGGCGCGGCCCGGAAGACACCGAGTCGCTGCCCGCAGGCAACGGCGCCGAACTGGAGCGCGCGGCCGCCGAGGCGCTCAAGGACCACCGCGACGACGAGACCCTGCGCGTGGGCATCGTGCTGTCGGCCAGCCCCACAGCACTGGAGGTGCAACTGGCCAGCGGCGAACGGGTTACTGTGCAGGGCGAGGGCCTGCGCTGGGCGCAGAAAGCGCTCGACGCCAAGGCCAAGGCGCCGCTGAAGATCACGCGCGGCGCCATCGTGCGGGTGGTCGCCAACGGCAAGGCCAAGGACAAGAAGACCCCCCTGTGGGCCATCTCGCAGTGGCCCGAGGCCGAGGCCGCGCTCGTGGCGCTGGACCCGCAGACCGGGCGCGTGCGCGCGCTGGTGGGTGGCTTCGACTTCACGAACCAGCCGTTCAACCACGTCACGCAAGGCTGGCGCCAGCCGGGATCGGCCTTGAAACCCCTGCTCTACTCCGCCGCGCTGGAAGCGCGCGTGATGCCAGCCACGATGGTGGACGACCTGCCCTTCACCGCCGCCAACGGCTGGAGCCCGAACAACGCCAACGGCGAGCACCAGGGCCCGATCACCGTGCGCGAGGCGCTCAAGCGCTCGAGCAACCTGGCCAGCGTGCGCGTGCTGCAGCACACCGGCACCCAGCCCGCCCGCGAATGGACCGGGCGCTTCGGTCTGGACGTGGCGCGCCAGCCCAACGACCTCACGCTCGCGCTGGGCACCGGCAGCGCCACCCCGCTGCAGATGGCGCAGGCCTACGCCACCCTGGCCAACGGCGGCTGGCCGGTGGCGCCGGTGGTGATCGAGAAGATCACCGACGCGCAAGGCAAGCTGCTGTTTGAAGCGCCGGCCCCCGCACCACTCACCGAAGAAGCCCGCGTCATTCCCGCGCGCAACGCCTACGTGGTCGGCAGCCTGCTCAACGACGTGGCGCGTGCCGGCACCGCCGCGCGGGCCCAGGCCCTGCTCAAGCGGCCCGACATCTACGGCAAGACCGGCACCACCAACGACGCGGTGGACGCCTGGTTCGCCGGCTACCAGCCTTCGCTGGCCGCGGCCGTGTGGGTGGGCTACGACAAGCCCCGCAGCCTGGGCGGCGGCGAATCGGGCGGCCGCATCGCGCTGCCGATCTGGATCGACTACATGGGCGAGGCGCTCAAGGGCGTGCCAGTGACGCAGCCCCCCGCACCGCCCGATGGCCTGGTGCGCGAGAACGAGGACTGGCTGTACGCCGAGTGGCGCGACGGCGGCTGGGTGTCGGCCATCTCGGACACCACGGGTGTGCAGTACAAGACCAACTTCGGCGACGAAGTCGGCAAGGTGTTCAATTCGTTCGGCGCCTGGCTGCGCGGCGAATCCAAACCCTGAGCGAAGGCGTGCTCACGGTGTACCGCCGTGACAGCCCGGCGCGGACCGCGCACCTATCATCGGCTCACCATGAGCCCTACCGACACCCTCGCCCTTCCCACCGCCGTGTTCGAACAGGACGGCACGAGCTGGCAGCCCAGCGTGCTGGCGCGCGGCCCCTGGGACGCCCGTGCCCAGCACGGCGGTGCGCCTTGTGCCCTGCTGGTGCACCTGGCCGAAAGCGCCCTGCCCGACCCGGCCTGGCAGCTCTCGCGCCTGAGCATCGAGCTGATCAAGCCGGTGCCGGTGGCGCCGCTGACCTCGCGCCTGGAGACCCACCCGGGCCGCTCCACCACGCGCATGACGATCGACCTGTTCGCCGACGATGTGCTGGTGGCCCGCGGCCACGCGCTCCTGGTGCGCGGGCAGCCGTTCGCGTTGCCGTCCGGCTTGCCGGGCTGGTCGCCCGAGCAGCTGCGCCCGCTGCCCGACGAATGCCATGAGCGGCTGCGCATTCCGGGCCTGCCCGAAGGGGTCTCGTTCTACCAGTCCGCCATGGACCACCGGATGGCGCAAGGCGACGCCGCACAGCCCGGCCCGGCCGCGGCCTGGTTTCGCCTGAATGTGCCGCTGGTGCAGGGCCAACCCAATTCCCCCGCCATGCGCGCCGCAGCGGCCGCCGATTTCGGCAACGGCCTGAGCTGGGTGTTGCCCGCCGAGCGCTACCTGTTCTCGAACGCGGACCTCAGCCTGCACCTGCACCGCCCGCCCGAGGGCGAGTGGATCGGGTTGCGCTCGGAAACCCAGGCCCATGGCGGCGGCGTGGGCAACACGCTCTCACGCCTCTACGATGTGCACGGCCCCGTCGGGGTCGCGATCCAGACGCTGGTGATGCGCGAACGCGCCTGAGGCGCTCAGCCCGCGCAGATGCGGGCCTTGGCCTCGGCGTACTCGCGCTTGAAGCGCGCCACCAGATCGGCGGCGGGCAGCACCTCGCGGATCGCGCCGATGCCCTGGCCGCAGCCCCAGATGTCGCGCCAGGCCTTGGCCGCGTTGGCGCCCTCGCCGGTGCCGAAGTTCATCTTGCTCGGGTCGCTCTGCGGCAGGTTGTCCGGGTCCATGCCGGCGTTCTTGATGCTGCCCTTGAGGTAGTTGCCGTGGATGCCGGTGTAGAAGTTGCTGTAGACGATGTCGTCGGAGTCCGACGAGGTGATCATCTCCTTGTAGCCGTCCACCGCGCGCGCCTCTTCGGTGGCGATGAAGGCCGAACCGATGTAGGCCAGGTCGGCACCCATGGCCTGCGCGGCCAGGATGGCACCACCCGAGGCGATGGAACCCGAGAGCGCGATCGGGCCACCGAACCACTCGCGGATTTCCTGCACCATCGCGAACGGGCTCTTCACGCTGGCGTGGCCGCCGGCACCCGCCGCCACGGGAATCAGGCCGTCGGCGCCCTTCTCGATCGCCTTGTGCGCGAACACGTTGTTGATGACGTCGTGCATCACGATGCCGCCCCAGCTGTGCACGCCCTGGTTCACGTCCTCGCGCGCGCCCAGGCTGGTGATCACGATCGGCACCTTGTACTTGGCGCACAGCTGCATGTCGTGCTCCAGACGGTCGTTGCTCTTGTGCACGATCTGGTTGATCGCGAACGGCGCAGCCTTGTTGTCCGGGTTCGCCTTGTCGTGCGCGGCCAGCGCCTCGGTGATCTCGGCCAGCCATTCGTCCAGCTGCGAGGCCGGGCGGGCGTTAAGGGCAGGCATCGAGCCCACCACGCCGGCCTTGCATTGCGCGATCACGAGCTTGGGGTTGCTGATGATGAACAGCGGCGAGCCGATCACCGGGAACTTCAGGTTCTTGAGGACGGGCGGCAGGCTGCGGGCGGGTGCGGTCATGGTGTCTCCGTTGGGGTTCGTCGGGATTCTGGGGGCAGCACGGTGCAAGGCCCTGTCGATGCGGCGACAGGGCGCGTGAGCACCGCGATCAGAAAGCGTCGATGGCGAGCGCGGTCGCGGCCTCGGCGCCGTCCACGATGCTGTCGCGCACGCCCGGGGCGCGGCTGAGGATGTGGTCGGCGTAGAAACGCGCGGTGGTGATCTTGGCCTGCATGAAGGCCGCGTCCGTGCCCTGGGCCAGCGCGTCCTCGGCCACCATCAGCGCGCGCGCCATCTGCCAGCCGGCCACGAGGTTGCCCGCGAGCATGAGGTAAGGCACGCTGCCGGCAAAGGCCGCGTTGGGGTTGGCGCGCGTGTTGGCGGCGATGAACTCGACCGCGTCCACGAAGGCCTCTCGCGCGGCCTTCAGGCGCTGGTGCACGGCCTTGGCGTCGGCACTGCCGCGTTTCGCCAGCTCGGCTTCGGTCTTCTCGATCTGGGCCGCGATGGCCTTGGCGCCGGTGCCGCCGTCGCGCGCGGTCTTGCGGCCCACGAGGTCGTTGGCCTGGATGGCCGTCGTGCCTTCGTAGATGGTGAGGATCTTGGCGTCGCGGTAGTACTGCGCCGCGCCGGTCTCTTCGATGAAGCCCATGCCGCCATGCACCTGCACGCCCAGGCTGGTGACTTCCAGGCTCATCTCGGTGCTGTAGCCCTTGACCAGCGGCACCAGGAATTCGTAGAAGGCCGCGTTCTGCTTGCGCACCTCGGCATCGGGGTGGTGGTGGGAAGCGTCATAGGCCGCGGCCGCCACACTGGCCATGGCGCGGCAAGCCTCGGTGGAGGCGCGCATGGTCATGAGCATGCGCTTCACATCCGGGTGGTGGATGATGGGCGCGGCTGTGCTCATCGAGCCGTCAACCGGGCGGCTCTGCACGCGGTCCTTGGCGTAGCCCACGGCCTTCTGGTAGGCGCGCTCGGCGATGGCGATGCCCTGCACGCCCACCGCGTAGCGCGCGGCGTTCATCATGATGAACATGTACTCCAGGCCGCGGTTTTCCTGGCCCACGAGGTAACCCACGGCACCGCCGTGGTCGCCGTACTGCAGCACGGCGGTGGGGCTGGCCTTGATGCCCATCTTGTGTTCGATGCTTACGCAGTGCACGTCGTTGCGCGCGCCCAGCGAGCCGTCCGGGTTCACCATGAACTTGGGCACCACGAACAGGCTGATGCCCTTCACACCCTCGGGCGCGCCGGTCACGCGCGCGAGCACGAGGTGCACGATGTTCTCGGCCATGTCGTGCTCACCGTAGGTGATGAAGATCTTGGTGCCGAACACCTTGTAGCTGCCGTCGGGCTGCGGCTCGGCGCGGCTGCGCACGGCGGCCAGGTCGGAGCCGGCCTGCGGCTCGGTCAGGTTCATGGTGCCGGTCCATTGGCCGCTCACCAGTTTTTCGAGGTAGGTCGCCTTGAGTTCGTCGGAGCCCGCCGTGAGCAGGGCTTCGATGGCGCCGTCGGTCAGCAGCGGGCACAGCGCGAAGCTCATGTTGGCGCTGTTGAGAATTTCGCCGCAGGCCGCACCGATGGTCTTGGGCAGGCCCTGGCCGCCGAAGTCCACCGGGTGCTGCAGGCCCTGCCAGCCGCCTTCGGCGTACTGCTTGAAAGCGTCCTTGAACCCGGGGGTGGTGGTGACCACGCCGTCCTTGAACCACGAAGGGTTCTTGTCGCCCTCGAAGTTCAGCGGCGCGATCACGCCTTCGTTGAGCTTGGCGCACTCCTCCAGCACGGCTTGCGCGGTTTCCAGGCCGGCTTCCTCGAAGCCGGGCATCTGCGCCACCTGGTCGATGCGGGCCAGGTGCTCGATGTCGAACAGCATGTCCTTGAGGGGGGCGGTGTAGCTCATCGTCTTGTCTCCAGGGGGATTCAGGGGTGCAGATGCGGCAAGGGCATCGCGAACGATGCCCTTGCCTTCTTCAGGATGCTCAGAGTGCCTTGATCAGCTCGGGCACGGCAGTGAACAGATCGGCCTCCAGGCCGTAGTCGGCTACCGAGAAGATCGGGGCCTCGGGGTCCTTGTTGATCGCCACGATGACCTTGGAGTCCTTCATGCCGGCCAGATGCTGGATCGCGCCGGAGATGCCGGCGGCGATGTAGAGCTGGGGCGCGACGATCTTGCCGGTCTGGCCCACCTGCCAGTCGTTGGGCGCGTAGCCCGCGTCCACCGCGGCGCGGCTGGCGCCCAGGGCGGCACCGAGCTTGTCGGCCAGGGGCGTCATCACCTCGTTGAACTTCTCGCTGGAGCCCAGCGCGCGGCCACCGGAGACGATGATCTTCGCGGCGGTCAGCTCGGGGCGGTCGCTCTTGGCGATCTCGCTGCCCAAGAAAGAGCTCTTGCCGTCCCCCAGGGCGGCCGTGGCGGTTTCCACCGCGGCGCTGCCACCGGTGGCAGCGGCCGGGTCGAAGCCGGTGGTGCGCACGGTGATCACGTGCTTGGCATCGGTGCTCTGCACGGTGGCGATGGCGTTGCCGGCGTAGATCGGGCGCTCGAAGGTGTCGGCGCTGATGACCTTGGTGATGTCGGAGACCTGGCCCACGTCCAGCGTGGCGGCCACGCGCGGCGCGACGTTCTTGCCGCTGGCGGTGGCGGGGAACAGGATGTGGCTGTAGTTGCCGGCGAGGGCCAGCACCTGGGCGGCGACGTTCTCGGCCAGGCCGTGCTCGAAGCCCGGGGCGTCGGCGTGGATCACCTTGGCCACGCCGGCGATCTGGCTGGCGGCCTGAGCGGCGGCGGCGGCGTTGTGGCCGGCCACGAGCACGTGCACGTCACCCCCGCACTGGGCGGCGGCGGTCACGGTGTTGAGGGTCGCGCCCTTGATGGCGGCGTTGTCGTGTTCGGCAATAACGAGTGCGGTCATTTGTCAGGTCCTCAGATCACTTTGGCTTCGTTCTTCAGCTTGTCCACCAGGGCGGCCACATCGGCCACCTTGACACCGGCGCCGCGCTTGGGCGGCTCGCTGACCTTCAGGGTCTTGATGCGCGGCTTCACGTCCACACCGAGGTCTTCGGGCTTGACGGTCTCCAGCGGCTTCTTCTTGGCCTTCATGATGTTGGGCAGCGTCACGTAGCGCGGCTCGTTCAGGCGCAGGTCGGTCGTGATCACGGCCGGCAGGGCGATGGAGAGCGTCTCCAGGCCGCCGTCCACTTCGCGCGTCACGCTCGCCTTGCCATCGGCCACTTCGACCTTGGAAGCGAACGTGGCCTGCGGCAGGCCCGCCAGCGCAGCCAGCATCTGGCCGGTCTGGTTGCAGTCGTCGTCGATCGCCTGCTTGCCCAGGATCACCAGCTGGGGCTGTTCCTTGTCCACCAGCGCCTTGAGCAGCTTGGCCACGGCCAGGGGCTGCAGCTCTTCGGTGGTTTCCACCAGGATGGCGCGGTCCGCGCCGATGGCCATGGCCGTGCGCAGGGTCTCCTGGCACTGCGCGACACCGCAGGAGACGGCGATCACCTCGGTGACCACACCCTTCTCCTTCAAACGCACGGCTTCTTCCACCGCGATCTCGTCAAACGGGTTCATGCTCATCTTGACGTTGGCGATGTCCACGCCGGTGCCGTCGCTCTTCACGCGAACCTTGACGTTGTAATCCACCACGCGCTTGACGGGGACGATGACCTTCATGATTGGGCTGCTCCTGATGATTGGAAAAATGTCGTCACGAATTGACGTGCACGTCAACTCCGGATTGTATGCGGATGACCCGCCCCTTCAGGGGCAGCACCCTGGCGGGCGATGTGAAATGAATAAAAAGAACGGTCGTGCTTTTTTGCCATTGTAGGCGCTATTGCCCGTCGATGGAAGTCTCTCTAGTGAAACGGCATGTGCATCGGTCGCATATAAGCCGTTTGTTTCTTAAGAGATTGTCAAAACGGCTGCGCCACTGCGGCTCCATCGATATATTCGTGCAAAACACATTCTGTTTCTTTTGATCCTTTGACCTACTTGCCCGAGCCACATGCGCATTGCCGCCATTGATGACGATCCGGCGCAGCTGGATCTGGTCAGGGTCGTCGTCGCATCCATGGGCCACGACTGCCACCTGTTCGAGAACGCGAGCGCGCTGCTGCGCGTGCTGCCCAAGGAGACGTTCGACCTCTTCATCGTCGACTGGGAGTTGCCCGACATCACCGGTCTCGACGTGATCCGCGCCATCCGCGACACGGCCATGGCCCCGGTACCGATCCTGATGATGACCAACCGCAGCGACGAGCGCGACATCATCGAGGGACTGAACTGCGGCGCCGACGACTACATGGTCAAGTCCGCCCGCGTGGGCGAACTGCGTGCGCGCCTGATGGCGCTGCTGCGCCGGGGCGGCCATACACCGACGCCGACGGAGCTGATCTGGGGCCGCTACCGCTTCCTGGTGCAGGACCGCATCGTGCGGGTCGACGGCGTCGAGGCCTCCACCCTGACGAGCAAGGAATTCGACCTCGCCTTCCTCATGTTCCGCAACCTGGGCCGCCTGCTCTCGCGCGCGCACCTGATCGAGGCTGTCTGGGGCATCGAAGCGGACATCTCGTCGCGCTCGCTGGACGTCTACATGTCACACGTGCGCAGCAAGCTGAGCCTGCGCGCCGAGTCGGGCTACAAGCTGGTGTCCGTCTACAACCACGGGTACCGGCTCGAAGACCTGGGCCCGGTGCCGGCCCTCATGGCCCATTGAACATGACACCCCCGCCCGCCCACCTTCCCCTGCGTTCACCCTGGCGCCTGCTGGCACCGGCCATGGCCCTGCTTTGCTGGGGCGGGCCGGCGATGGCGCAGGCAGACCGGGTGCATACCGTGCAACCGGGTGACAACCTCTACGCGCTCGCGCAGCGCTACCTGGACGACCCGCAACAGTGGCCACAGCTGCAGCGCCTCAACCATGTGAGCCATCCGCGCCGCCTGCGGCCAGGCAGCCAGCTGGTGATTCCGGCCGCGCTCGCGCGCCCCGAGCCGGCAGTGGCCGACGTGCTGCACGTCGCCGGCCAGCCCAGTGTGCGCCGTGGCCCGCAGGACCCGGCCTCGCCGCTCGTGGTCGGCGGCCAGGTGCCGGAGGGTGCGCAGATCGATGTGGGTGACGACGGTTTCGTCACGCTGCGCCTGGCCGACGGCTCGGTGGTGCGCCTGTCGGCGGGCACGCAGGTGCGCCTGCGCGAACTGCGGCATGCGCCCGCACCGGGCCACGCCCAGTCCGGCCTGGACCTCGAGCGCGGCCGCGTCGATGCCACCGTCAAACCCCTGTCCACCCCGCGCAGCCGCTTCGAGGTGCGCACGCCGCGCGCCGTGGGCGGCGTGCGCGGCACCACCTTCGGCGTGGCCGTGGGCAGCGGCGGCGATCTCATCGGCGATGTGCGCGAAGGCGCCATCCAGGTCCGTTCTCGCAACGCACCGTCCGCCGCCGAGGGCACCCTGGTGCGGGCCGGCCAGGGCGCGCGCGTGGGCACCACGACCACGGTGGCGCCACTGCTCCCGCCGCCCGATCTTTCCAGCGTGCCCGATGTGCTCGAGGATGCCTCGCGGATCGAGTTGCCGCTCGCCCGCGATGCGGGCGCCGCCGCCTGGCAGGTGCGCATCGCCAGCGACGATGCGGCCGAGCGCGTGGTGCGCAACGCCACCTTCGCGCAACCGGTGGCGAGCTTCCCAAGCCTGGACGACGGCCCCTACCTGCTGGCGGTGCGCGCCATCGACGGCCAGGGCATTCCGGGAACCGAAGCCATGCGCCGCCTGGTCGTCAATGCGCACCCGACGCCGCCGCTGCTGCGCGAGCCGCGCCAGGGCCAACGGGTGGTGGGGCCGGCCATCGAGCTGCTCTGCACCGAGGGCGTGGACACCGTGGGCTACCGCTTCGAGGTGGCGCGCGATGCCGGCTTCACGGACCTGGTGACGCAAACGCCCGATCTCACCCGGTGCCAGCACACCGAACGACCGCTGGCGCCCGGCCGCTACGTCTGGCGCGTCGCGGCGGTGGCGCGCGATGCGCAAGGTGAGCGCGACCAGGGCCCCTTCAGCCAGCCCGTGCCCTTCGAGGTCGTGGCGCTGCCGCCCGCGCCGACCGCCCTCAGCCTGGGCGGCGCCGGCTCCGACACGCTGAGCGTGAGCTGGAGCGCCAGCCCTGGCGGCCCGTGGCGCCATCAGGCCCAGCTCGCCCACGACGACGGCTTCGCCCGCCTGCTCGACGACCGGCAGCTCGCCGAACCCACGTTCACGCGCCCCATGCCAGCGCCCGGCAGCTACCACATCCGCGTGCGGCAGATCGACACCGAAGGCCTGCCCGGTGCCTGGGGCCAGCCACAGCGCCTGGACGTCCCCGAGCGCATCGTGACCTCGGACACGCAGCCGCTCACCAGCACCGGAGGCCAGCCGGTGCTGCGCGGCCTTCGCTGACGTTCGCTTGGACACACGCCCCACCGAGTCCGTCACCTCCCAGCTGCAGGAGCCGGTGGCGCGTGCGCGCCGTCCGCGCACGCGCTGGCTCGAATGGGGCCTGCTGTCGGCCGCGCTGCTGGCCGGCGTCGTCGCGCTGGGCTGCACGCGCAGCCTGGAACACATCGACCTGGCCCTCACCGACCAGCTGGCGCGGCTGAGCCACCAGACGACCTCGCCCGAGATCGTGATCGTGGCGATCGACGACAAAAGCCTGACCGAGATCGGCCGCTGGCCCTGGCGCCGCGCCTTTCACGCCGCGCTGCTCGACCGCATCACCGCCGCCGGGCCTCGCGCCGTGGGGCTGGATCTCATCATGGTCGAACCCGAACGCGAGCAGGCCGTGGACGACGCCCTGCTGGGCGACGCCATCGCGCGCAACGGCAAGGTGGTGCTGCCCCTGATGCTGCTGGACAACCGCGGCACGGGCCGGCTCACCCGCACCGACCCGGCGCCCGAGCTGGCGCAGGCGGCGGCGGCCATCGGGCACGTGCACCTGGAGATCGACAGCGACGGCATCGTGCGCAGCACCTTCCTGCGCGAGGGCGACGGCGAGCGGTGGTGGGATCAGTTCGCCGTGGCCCTGCTGCGTGTGGGCGGCTCCCCGCTGCCCGATCCCTTGCCCGGCGAACGCGCGCCGCCCGCTCAGCACCCGGACGCCTGGCAACGCGATCACTGGATGCAGATTCCCTTCGCCGGGCCGCCCGGCACCTTCCCCCGCGTCTCCTACGTCGACGTGCTCAAGGGCCGCGTGCCACCCGAACAGCTGGCGGGCAAGTACGTGCTGGTGGGGTCCACGGCCGCCGGCATGGGCGACGCGTATGCCACGCCGCGCTCGGGCCAGGCCGAATTGATGGACGGCGTGGAGATCGCCGCCAACGTGATGAACACGCTGTTGCAGAACCACCGCCTGGAACGCGCCAACGCCTGGCAGAACGCGCTGTTCTGCCTGGTCCCGGTGACACTGGCCCTGCTCGCCGTGCTGCTGCTCACGCCGACCGCCTCGCTGCTGGCCAGCGCCGCGCTGTGGATCGCCACCCTCGCGGCGGCCGCGCTCGCGCCGGCCCTGATCGGCCTTCAATTCGCCCCCACCGCCGCCCTGCTGGGCGTGCTGCTGGCCTACCCCCTGTGGGTGTGGCGGCGGCTGCGCGCGGCGCTGGACTACCTGCTGGAGGAATTCCAGCGCATGGAAACGCGCCGCGACCTGCCCACCATGCGGCCCGCCGCCCGCTCGGGCGACCTGCTGGACCGCCACATCAACGCCCTGCAGGACGCCTCGCAGCAGCTGCGCAACCTGCACCGTTTCGTGAGCGACACCCTCAACAGCGTGCCCGACGCCACCCTGATCGCCGACGCCACCGGCCAGGTGCTGGCGGGCAACCAGGCCGCCTACCAGTACTTCGGCCAGCAGGACGTCGCCCGGCTGCGCGGCCACCCCATCGGCGAACTGCTGCAGGGCGTGCACCGCACGGGCACGCAGCAGCCGGTCTTCGACGCGGACCGGCTGCGCCACGCCACCCAGCCCTGGGGCGCGGAAGCGCGCGACGCCGCCGGGCGCGATCTGCTGGTGCGCTTCGTGCCCTGCTTCAACACAGACGGCCAGACCAACAGCTGGATCGCCAGCCTGGTCGACATCACGCCCATTCGCGAGGCCGAACGCCAGCGCGACGTGGCGCTGCGCTTCATCTCGCACGACATGCGCTCGCCGCAGGCCTCCATCCTCGCGCTGCTGGAAGTGCAGCGCCTGACCCCCGGGCAGCCGATGCAGCCCGAAACGCTGGGCCGCATCGAGCGGCACGCCCGCCGCACCCTGGACCTCGCCGAGGAGTTCGTTCAGCTCGCCCGGGCCGAATCCAGCACCTACCGGCTGGAAACCGTGGACCTCGTGGACCTGCTCGACGAGGCTGTGGACGAGGTCTGGCCCCAGGCCCAGGCGCAGCGGGTGAACTTGCTGGTCGTGCGTCCCGAAGCGCCGGCCCTGTGCAAGGCCGATCGCAGCCTGCTCACCCGGGCCATCGCCAACCTGCTGGGCAACGCGGTGAAGTACGGCGGCGAGGACGCCGAAGTGCTCTGCTCCGTGCAGGCGGCCGAAGCAGGGTGGCGGGTGTCCATCACCGACCAGGGGCCGGGCATGACACCCGAGCAGCAGGAGCGGCTGTTCCAGCAGTTCGCCCGGCTGGAACCCGAACACCGCGTGTCGCGCGGCGTGGGCCTCGGTCTGGTGTTCGTGCGCACCGTGATCGAGCGGCACGGCGCGCGCATCGAGGTCCTGAGCCAGCCCGGCCACGGCACGACCTTCCACTTCACCATCGCCGCCGCCGAGTCCCTGCCGTAGGGCGCATTCCACGCAGCGCGAAGTCGCTCTGTTAAGCGACTGTTAAACCGTTTGTGGGCGAAAGGGGTCGAGGCTACGCTGAGGTCTCGTTCCCTGATCTCTCTTCGACGACATGAGCACCCACACGATAGACCGAACAGACCGCACCGTTTCCCGCGAAACGGGCGCGACCCCGGTTGTGCGACGCGGTGCCCGAGAAACCGTGTTCCCCACCGAGGCTGCGCTGCACGTTCTGGCCCGCGACGAGTTCTGCAGCATGACCACCCCCCTCCCCGTCGACCCCCTCGTTCACACGATGCGCCTGTTCGACCGCACCGTGCGGTTGCTGTTCAGCCGCCAGGAGCCCGAGCGAGCGCGTTCCCTGGCCATGGAACTGGCGCGCGCCACCTCGCCCTGCAAGGGGCTGGACGACCCGGTGCGCAACTGGGAGGCCCACCTGCAGGTGGATCGCGGCCTGGGCCGCGCGCGGCGCCTGCAACGCCTGGTCAACAGCCCGGTCTGGCAGAGCGACCACGGCACCCCCGGCAGCAGCAAGACCCCGAACGAGTGCGCGGCGGACTACCTGTTCGCCTCGGTCATGAACCTGGTGCACCAGATGCCTTTGTCCGACGAGGCCCACGTGTTCCGGCTCTGGTACCTGGCCACGCGCGCGGCGACGCCGCCGGACAACGCCCGGCGCCTGTTCGGCGACCTGCGCTACCTGCCCGCCCACCAGCAGCTCGCGGCCGGCGCGCGCCTGCTCGAAACCCTGGGCAGCGAAGCCTTGCACGCCACGCCATCGCGGCCCCGGCTGCCGCCGTCTTACTAGGCGGCAGCGAGGCCCGGGCCCATCCGGGTAAGTCTGGAGGGGGCCGCGCAGGGGCTTGGCCTATAGTGATTTCGCCGCCTCCGGTCGAGGCGCGCGAACACCCCCCCCAACGCGCCCAGGAGTCCTCATGAAACTTCGCCGCCTCGCCACTGCCGTGCTGTCCACCACCGCGCTCGCGGGCGGCATGGCCTCGGCGCAGACCGTCTTCACCGTCTCCAGCTGGGTGCCCCCCACCCACACGCTGAGCATGGCGCAGAAGAGCTGGTGCGACCTGCTGGAAAAAGACAGCGCAGGCCGCATGAAATGCAACATCCTGCCCAAGGGCGTGGCGGCGGCGCCCGGCACCTTCGACGCGGTGCGCGACGGCCTGGCCGACATCTCGTACACGGTGGACGGCTACACCCCGGGGCGCTTCATCAACACGCAGGTGGCCGAGTTCCCGTTCCTGGGCGACAGCGCCACCGCCACCTCGGTGGCCTACCAGCGCATCTACAGCAAGTACTTTGCTCCCCTGGGCGAGCACCGGGGCGTGAAGACGCTGGCCGTGTTCACCCACGGCCCCGGCATCATCTTCACCGTCAAGCAGCCGGTGGCCAGCGCGGCCGACGTGGCCAAGCTCAAGTTCCGCATCGGCGGCGGCAACATCAACGAGCTCTCCAAGGCCATGGGCTGGAACACCACGCTCAAGCCCGCGCCCGAGTCGTTCGAGATGCTCTCCACCGGCGTGATGGACGGCACCTTCTTCCCCGACGAATCGGTCGCCTCGTTCAAGCTCAGCATGGTCAAGCACGCCACCACCTTCCCCGGCGGCCTGTACAACACCAGCTTCGTCTTCATGATGAACGAGGGCAAGTACAACGCCCTGTCGGCGCAGGACAAGGCCCTGGTCGACAAGCTCTCGGGTGAAACCGCCGCACGCATCTTCGGCGAAGGCTGGGACCGCGTCGATGCGGCCAGCCGCGACCTGCAGAAGACCCAGGGCGTGACCCGCATCGTGGCCGATGCGGCCTTCGTGCAGGCCGTGAAGGACAAGCAGGCCGGCCTGGAAAACAAGTGGGCCGACGCCGCACAGGCCAAGGGGCTGAAAGACCCCAAGGCCGTGCTTGCCGAGTTCCGTGCTGAAATCGCCAAGCTCAAGTAAGCCAGCACACCCTCCCCAGGGCCGGCCGGGCAGTCTGTTGCACACTGCCCAGCCGGCTTTTTCACATCAGGCCCTTTCATGCTCAAGACGCTGGAACGCATCCTGCGCTGGTCCACCGGCCTCATGGCCGCGATGGCCCTTTTCACCATCATGTGGCTCACGCTGGTGGACGTGGTCGGCCGCCGCTTCTTCAGCCACTCCGTGCCCGGCGGGCTGGAACTCACCGAGATCCTCATGGTCGTCGTGATCTTCGGCGCCATGCCCCTGGTGTCGTGGCGCAACGAGCACGTGGTCTTCGACTCGCTCGACAGCATGCTGCCCGACTGGGTGCGCGACATCCAGGCGCGCGTGGTCCACCTGGTCTGCGCCGGCACCTTCGGTTTCCTGGCCTACCTGATGACGACGCGCGCGGACCGGCTGACCGAATACGGCGACACCACGGTGCACCTGCAGCTCTCCATCGCCCCGGTGGCCTGGATGATGGCGGCCATGCTGGCCCTCACCGGCCTGGTGCACCTGCTGTTCGTGTTCGTCACCCTGCCCGCGCCCCACCATCCCGAGCCCGCCACCTTCGACGGGGGGGCCACATGATCGAAGCCAGCCTGGGCTTCCTCGCCGTCTTCGCCCTGGCGCTGCTGCGCATCCCGCTGGCGCTGGCCATGGCCATCGTCGGCCTCACCGGCCTGGGCCTCATGCGCGGCTGGTCGCCGGCCTTCGCCAGCACCAGCCAGGTGATTTTCGAGACCGGCTTCGCCTACGTGCTCTCGGTCATCCCGCTGTTCGTGCTGATGGGCAACCTGGTGGCCCGCGCCGGCATGGCGCGCGAGCTCTACGCCGGCGCCAACGCCTTCGTGGGACACCGCAAGGGCGGGCTGGCCATGGCCAGCGTCATCGCCTCCGGCGGTTTCGGCTGCATCTGCGGCTCGTCCATCGCCACCGCCGCGACCATGACCCGCGTGGCCTACCCCGAGATGAAGCGCCACGGCTACAAGGACACCCTGGCCACCGGCTCCATCGCCGCCGGCGGCACGCTGGGCATCCTGATCCCGCCCTCCACCATCATGGTGATCTACGGGATCATGACCGAGACCGACATCGGCAAGCTGTTCATCGCGGGCGTGCTGCCCGGCCTGGTCGCCATCGCCTGCCTGTGCGCGGCGGTGGTCTACATCACCTGGCGCGACCCGCTGGCGGGACCGCCGGGCGAGCGCTTCACCTGGACAGAGCGGCTCGCCGCCGTGCGCGGCATCTGGGCCGTGGTGCTGCTGTTCGCCCTGGTGATCGGCGGCATCTACGGGGGCTTCTTCACCGCCACCGAAGGGGCCGGCGTCGGGGCGTCGGGCGCGTTTCTCTTCGCCTTGCTGCGAGGGGTGCTCACACCCCGCGTTCTGATGGATATCCTGGTCGAGAGCACGCGCACCACGGCCATGCTGTTCACCATCCTGATCGGCGCAATGGTCTTCACCAGCTTCATCAACTTCACCAGCATGCCGGGCGACCTGCGCGACTTCCTGCTGCAGTTCAGCCCCCACCCCATCCTGGTGGTGGTGGTGATGATGGCGATCTACGTCGCGCTCGGCCTGGTGATGGAAGAGCTGTCGATGGTGCTGCTGACCATCCCCGTGTTCTTCCCGGTGATCACCGGCCTGGGCTTCGACCCGGTCTGGTTCGGCGTGCTGATCGTCACCATCGTGGAGATCGGCATGATTTCCCCGCCGGTGGGCATGAACCTGTTCGTCATGAACTCCCTGCTGCCGCAGGTCCGGCTCAAGCACATCTTCCAGGGCGTCTGGCCCTTCGTCATGGCCGACATCGTGCGCCTGGGCATCCTGATCGCCTTCCCGGCGATCTCGCTGTGGCTACCCAGCCTGATGAACCGCTGAGTCCTTCGGGCCTTCGAGCGGCGGCAGTTCCTTGACCCGCACCACGCGCTGCGGGTACGGAATCTCGATGGCGTGCTCCTGGAGCGATTGCAGGATGCGCCGGTTGACGCGCGAGAGCAGCCTGAGTTGCTCAGCACCGTCGCCCGAGTTGATCCAATAGCCCACGGTGAATTGCAAGCCATCGGCACCGAAGGCCGACAGCGACGCCTGGGGCGCGGGCTCCTTGAGCGCGTCTTCCTGCTCGCTCACCGCGGCCAGAAGCAACTGGCTGACCAGCTCCACGTCGCTGTCGTAGGCCACCGACACCACCGAGGTCTGCCACACCCGGGTCAGCGCCGTGGACAGGTTCTCCACCCGGTTGATGACCATGAGCTCGTTGGGCACGATGGACTCGCGCCCGGCCGGCGAGCGGATCACGCTGTAGCGGGTGTTGATGTCGAGGATGCGGCCCTCGAAACTGTCCACCTTCACGTTGTCGCCGATGCGCAGGCGGCGCTCGGCCAGGATCACGAAGCCGCTCACGTAGTTGGACGCCAGCTTCTGCAGGCCAAAACCCACGCCCACGCCGATCGCACCGCTGAACACCGAGAGCGCCGTGAGGTCGATGCCCACGGCCGACAGCGCGATGATCAGCCCCACGAACAGCAGCAGCGCGCGGGTTGCGTTGCTCACCGCCTTGCGCATCGACAAATCGCCGCCGGTGGCCTTGCGCAGCAGCCGCGACTCGATCGCGGAGGAGACCCACAGCGCCAGGATCATCACCGCGCCGGCGGTGATGCTGCCTTCGAGCAGGGTGCGCAGGCTCAGGGTGGTGGCACCGATCTTCCAGGTGATGTCGTCCAGCTCGGCCAGCACCACCGGCAGCAGCCCGCTCACCCACAGCACCATGGCCAGCCAGGCCACCCAGGAGATGGTGCGCTCCAGCGCCCGCACCCAGGGGGCGGTGGTGAAGGCCGCCTGCAGCACCTTCACGCCCACGCGGATCACGACCAGCGACACCAGCACGGGAATGGCCACCTTGAACGCCGCCAGCGGCAGGAACTTGGTGACCAGCGCGCGGGCGATGTAGCCCAGCGTGAGCAGGGCCAGCGGGAACATCACGCCGTCGATCAGGCGCCGGCCGAACAGCACGGAGGACCTGTCGTCCTGCATGCGCAAGGCATTGCGCAGCGCCCAGCTGAAGCCCCAGGCCAGGGCCACACAGACCGCGAGCGCGGCGAGTTCGACCAGCACCGTGGGCTGGGTGAAGCCGGCCAGCCACAGGCCGATGTCGTCGATGGGTTTGGGGTTGGTGGAAGGGTTCATGTCGGATCGGAAACGGGTCTCGGAAAATCAGGCGCGCCAGGTGGGCGCGCGCTTGTCGATGAAGGCCTGCACGCCTTCCTGCGCCACCTCGTGGGCCATGTTGCAGGCCATGCTCTGGCCCGCGAGCTGGTAGGCCGACTCCATGCCGGTCTCCAGCTGCCGGTAGAACAGCGCCTTGCCCATGGCGAGGGCCTCGCGCGGTTTGGCGAGGATGCGGTCCACCAGGGCCTGCAGCGCCGCATCCAGCGCATCGGCCGCCACCACGCGGTTGACCAGACCGCGCGAACGCGCCTCCTCGGCCGAGATGAAATCGCCGGTCAGCAGCATCTCCATCGCCTGCTTGGGCAGGATGTTGCGCGAGAGCGCCACACCCGGCGTGGCACAGAACAGGCCCACGTCGATGCCGTTGACGCCGAAGCTGGCGGTGTCGCTCGCCACCGCCAGGTCGCACTGCGCCACCAGCTGGCAGCCGGCGGCGGTCGCCAGGCCCTGCACGCGCGCGATCACCGGCACCTCCAGCTTGCGGATGGCGAGCATCAGGCGCGAGCACTGCGCGAACAGCTTCTGGTAGTAGGCCAGCTCGGGCGTGGCGCGCATCTGCTTGAGGTCGTGCCCGGCGCAGAAAGCCCGGCCGTTCGCGGCAATCACGACCAGGCGCGCCTGCGGGTCGGCGGCCACCGCATCCACGGCCGATTGCAGGGCCGCCAGCATGGCCTCGGACAGCACGTTGAAACTGCGCGGGGTGTTCAGCGTGAGCGTGTGCACGCCGCGCGCATCGCGCGAGCTCAGCAGCACCGCGTCCGCGGGGGAGGAAGGGGAAGGGATGGGCTCGGTCATCGGAACATTATGGGACGCCCGAGCGCCGCAGAAGTTCAGACGCCGGCCAGCACCCTCAGGTGCGCTTCCACGCTGCGCCCCAGGGCACTGAGCGCGTAGCCGCCTTCCAGGCAGCTCACGATGCGGCCCCTGGCGTGGCGCTGCGCCACTTCCTTGATGCGCTCGGTGATCCAGGCGTAGTCCTGCTCGACCAGCCCGAGCTGCGCCATGTCGTCCTCGCGGTGGGCGTCGAAACCGGCGCTCACGAAGAGCATCTGCGGCTTGTGCGCGTCCAGCCGGGGCAGCCACATCATGTCCACCAGCTCGCGGATGTCCATGCCCTTGGTGTAGGCCGGCACCGGCAGGTTGACGAGGTTGCTCGCCGTGGAGTGCTCGCACGCCGGATAGAACGGGTGCTGGTAGAAGCTGCACATGAGGATGCGCTCGTCGCCCGCCACGATGTCCTCGGTGCCGTTGCCGTGGTGCACGTCGAAATCGATGATGGCCACGCGCTGAAGACCGTGGCGCTCCAGCGCGTACTTGGCGGCCACCGCCACGTTGTTCACAAAACAGAACCCCATGGCCTGGTTGCGCGTGGCATGGTGGCCCGGCGGGCGCACCGCGCAGAAGGCATTGGCCAGCTCACCGGCGATCACGGCGTCGGTCGCGTCGATGGCGGCGCCCGCGGCCATCAGGATCGCGTCCCAGCTGTGGGTATTGATGGACGTGTCCGGGTCGACCTGCGCATGGTCGGGGCCGCCGGCGGCCATGTCGTCGCGCAGCTGGTCGCTCAGGCCGCGCAGCGACGCCAGGTGCATGCGGCCGTGGGCCAGTTCGAGGTCGGCGATCGCGGCGGGCGTGGCCTCGCGCCGCTCCAGCGCCACGTCCAGCCCGCTGATGAGCAGGCGGTCCTCAATGGCGTCGAGTCGCTCGGGACACTCCGGGTGCCCGGCGCCCATCTCGTGTCGCCAGCATTCCTTGTGGGTGAAATACCCAGTGGCCTGACTCATGGTGGTTTTACGGTATGGTTCGCGGCATGCAAGCCGACTCAAGAATCCAACTGCTGCTGAGCCAGCTTAACACGGTGATCGTGGGCAAATCGCAGCAGGTCTCGGACTGCGTGGCCTGCCTGCTGGCCGGCGGGCACCTGCTGATCGAGGACGTGCCCGGGGTCGGCAAGACCACCCTGGCGCACGCGCTGGCGCGCTCCTTCGGCCTGCAGTTCTCGCGCGTGCAGTTCACCGCCGACCTGATGCCCAGCGACCTCGTGGGCGTGTCCATCTACGAGCGCGGCCGCGAGGACTTCGTCTTCCACCCCGGCCCGGTCTTCGCCCAGGTGCTGCTGGCCGACGAGATCAACCGCGCCAGCCCCAAGACGCAGAGCGCGCTGCTCGAGGCCATGGAAGAGAAACAGGTCACGGTCGAAGGCGAGACGCGCGCCCTGCCCGAGCCCTTCTTCGTGATCGCCACGCAGAACCCGCACGACCAGCTCGGCACCTACGCCCTGCCCGAGTCGCAGCTGGACCGGTTCCACATGCGCCTGTCGATCGGCTACCCCGACCGCGCGGCCGAGCGCGAGCTGCTGCGCGGCCAGGACCGGCGCGACATGCTCGAACGCCTGCCCCCCGCGCTCACGCCGGCCGACCTCGCCAGCCTGCAGCACACCGTGAGCCAGGTGCACACCGCCGAACCGGTGCTCGAGTACCTGCAGGACATCGTCGCTGCCACGCGCAGCGGGCGCTGGTTCGCCCAGGGGCTGTCGCCGCGCGCCGCGCTGGCGGTGGTGCGCTCGGCCAAGGCCCAGGCCTACCTGAGCGGGCGCGACTACGTGGCGCCCGACGACATCGCCGCCATCCTGCCGCAGACGGCGGCCCACCGCCTCACGCCCGTGCGCGACGCCGGGCGCGGCCCGGTGGAGCAGGTGCGCGCCATGCTGGACGCCGTGCCGCTGCCGTGAAGCGCCCCCCGGTTCGCGCCCGCATCCAGGCCTGGTGGCACAGCCGCCTGCCGCGCCGCGACACCCTCACGCTGACCCAGCGCAACGTCTACATCCTGCCCACGCGGGCAGGCTGGATGCTCGCGCTCACGCTGCTGCTCCTGCTCGTGGCCAGCATCAACTACCAGCTCAATCTGGGCTACCTGCTCACCTTCCTGCTCGCGGGCTGCGCGGTGGTGGGCATGCACGTGTGCCACGGCAACCTGCGCGGCACCACCCTGCACCTGAACCCACCCACCCCGGTGCACGCCGGCCAGGCCGCCGCGCTGGACATCCGCCTCACCAGCGAGCGCTCGAGCATCCGCTACGGCCTGGGCATGGGCGTGATCGGCGCCGACCTGGCGCACGCCCCCCTGGCCTGGACGGACGTGCCCGCGCAAGGCAGCACCACGCTGCAGGTGGCCTGGCCGGTGCCCGGGCGTGGCCTGCACGCGCTGCCGGCCCTCACCGCACTCACGCTCTTCCCGCTGGGCACCTTTCGCGTGTGGACGGTCTGGCGCCCGGCGTCCACCGTGCTGGTCTACCCCGAACCCGAAAGCCAGCCGCCACCGCTGCCGCCGGGCGAACCCCAGGCCGGCAGCTCGGGCAGCGCGCGGGTGCAGAGCACGGGCGAGTTCGACGGCGTGCGCGCCTACCGCCGGGGCGACCCCATCAAGGCCGTGGTGTGGAAAAAGGCCGCCCAGGCCTTCGCCGCCGGGCGCGACGAACTCGTGAGCCGCGACGCGCTCTCCACCCAGCGCCAGCAACTCTGGCTGGACCACGCGCAGTGCGGCCACAGCGACCTGGAAGCGCGCCTCTCGCGCCTGACGGCCTGGGTGCTGATGGCCGACCGCCTGGGCCTGGACTACGGCCTGCGCGTGCCGGGCCGCGAGATCGCGCCCGACCAGGGCCCGGTGCACCGCGCGCGTTGCCTGGAGGCGCTCGCGCTGTGTTGAACAAAACCCTGGCCGCCCTCCCGCGTGAAACGCGCGACACGCTGTTCCTGCTCGCCGTGGTCGGCTGGGTGGTCGTCATGCAGGTGGCCCACATTCCCTGGTGGTGCAGTGCGCTCACGGCCACCGTGCTGGTGTGGCGCGGCACGCTGGCACTGCGCGGCCTGCCGCTGCCCGGCTGGCCGTGGCGGCTGGGGCTGCTGGCTGTCACGCTGGTGGCCACCTGGGCCACCCACCGCACCCTGCTGGGGCAGGATGCGGGCGTCACGCTCGTCGTCGTGCTGCTGGCACTCAAGACGCTGGAGATGCGCGCTCGGCGCGACGCCTTCGTGGTGTTCTTCCTCGCCTTCTTCACGCTGCTCACGCACTTCTTCTACTCGCAGTCGCTGCTCACGGCGGCAGGCATCCTGATCGCGCTGCTGGGCCTGCTCACCGCGCTGGTGAACGCCCACATGCCCGTGGGCCGTCCCTCGCTGGCGCAGGCCGCGCGCACCGCCGCGGGCATGGCCGCCCTGGGCGCGCCCATCATGCTGGTGCTGTTCCTGCTGTTCCCACGCCTCTCGCCGCTGTGGGGCGTGCCCGCCGACGACCGCGGGCACAGCGGCCTGTCCGGCACCATGCGCGTGGGGCAGATCGCCGAGCTGGCGCTGGACGACAGCATCGCGCTGCGCCTGCGCTTCGAGGGCGACCCGCCGCCGGCGAGCCAGCTCTACTTCCGGGGCCCCGTGCTCAGCGCCTTCGACGGCGTGGAATGGCGCCCCGGGCGCGCCGAATTCCCGTCGCGCCAGGCGCTGCCGAGCGAGCTCACCGTCTCGGGCGCGCCGATCCGCTACGAAGTGACCATGGAACCGCACCGCCGGCCCTGGCTGTTCCTGCTGGAAGCCGCTCCCCAGGCGCCGGAACTGCCCGACGTGCGCGTGCACATGACCAGCGAGCTGCAATGGCTCACCGACCGGCCGATGAGCAGCCTGGTGCGCTTCAGTGCGGTCAGCCACACCCGGTTCCGCCACGGCCCGCTGGCGCACACCCCCGCGCTGCAGGAGCTGGTGGCCCTGCCACCCGCCTACAACCCGCGCACGCTCGAACTCGCGCGGCAGCTGCGGCGCGAGCACGGCACCGGCCTGGGCGCCACGCCCCGGCTGGTCGAGGCGGTGCTGGAACGGCTGCGCACCGGCGGCTACGTCTACACGCTCGAACCCGGCCTGTACGGCCAGCACACCGCCGACGAATTCTGGTTCGACCGCCGCCAGGGCTTCTGCGAGCACATCGCCAGCAGCTTCGCCGTGCTCATGCGCGCGCTCGGCATTCCCGCGCGCATCGTCACCGGCTACCAGGGCGGCGAGATGAACAACGTGGACGGCTACTGGACCGTGCGCCAGCGCGACGCCCACGCCTGGACCGAGGTCTGGCACGCCGGCCAGGGCTGGGTGCGGGTGGACCCCACCGCCGCCGTCGCGCCCGGGCGCGTCGGCTCGCTGCAGCGGCTGAACGCGCCCGAAGGGGCCTTCGCCGGCGCGATCCGCAACCTCAACCCCGACATCGCGGCCCAGCTGCGCGCGGCCTGGGAAGCCATGAACAACAGCTGGAACCAGTGGGTGCTGAACTACACCCAGGGCAGCCAGCTGGACCTGCTCAAGAACCTGGGTTTCCGTTCGCCCAGCTGGACCGACCTGGCCTATGTGCTGATCGGCGTGGTGGTGCTGGTGAGCCTGATCGGGGCGGCCTGGACGCTGTGGGAGCGCCAGCAGCACGACCCCTGGCTGCGCCTGCTGCACCGCGCCCGCGCGCGCCTCCAGGCCCAGGGCCTGAGCAGCAGCGACCGCACGCCGCCCCGCGAGCTCGCCCACCGCGTGCAACAGCACTGGGGCGGCTCGGACGCAGCCCGGCGCGTTGCACAATGGCTGCTGCAACTCGAAGCCCAGCGGTACGCCCGCCCGGGCGCCGCCGACACCCCCACCCTGGCCGCGCTGCAACGCGAATTCCGGCAGCTGGCCTGGCCCCGAAAAGACACCCGTTGAACGCCCTCGCTCTCCTTTCTTCGTCCGCCCTCGCGCTCTGCCTGAGCGCCGGCGCCCTGGCCCAGTCGCCCGCGAAAGCGCGTCCGGCCGCCCCGGCCAAGGCGCCCGCCTACAGCTACGCGCAAAACGCAGCCGCCATGGCCTTCGCCACCGACCTCGCCGAGCGCCGCAACCTCGACCCGGCCTGGGTCCGCCGGCAGATCGGCGGCGCCCAGCGCATCCCCACCGTCATCCGCCTCATGCAGCCCGCGCCCAGCGGCGTGCCCAAGAACTGGGCTGCCTACCGCGCGCGCTTCATCGAACCCGTGCGCCTGCGCGCCGGCCAGCGCTTCTGGGAAGCCAACCGCGAGACCCTGGCCCGGGCCGAGACCGAGTTCGGCGTGCCCGCCAGCCTCATCGTGGGCGTGATCGGCGTGGAGACGCTGTACGGGCAGCACACCGGCAACTTCCGCGTCATCGACGCGCTGACCACCCTGGCCTTCGATTTCCCGGCCAGCCACCCGCGCGCGGCCGCGCGCAGCGAGTTCTTCCGCAGCGAACTCGAACAGTTCCTGAGCCTCACCGAGCGCACCGCCACCGATCCGGCGACCTACCTGGGCAGCTACGCCGGCGCCATGGGCTGGCCGCAGTTCATGCCCAGCAGCTGGGTGAAATACGCCATCGATTTCGATGCCGACGGCAAGGTCGACCTCTTCAACAGCCAGGCGGATGTGATCGGCTCGGTGGCCAACTACTTCAAGGCCTTCGGCTGGCAGCCCGGCATGCCCACGCACTACCCGGTGCGCTTCGACCCCAACCAGAGCAAGGAAGATTTTGAAACCCTGCTCGCGCCCGACATCCTGCCCAGCTTCGGCGTGGAGAGCTTCACCCGCAAGGGGGCGGTGCTGGAAGGCCCGGCCCTGCAGCACGCCGGCCAGCTGGCGCTGGTGGAACTGCAGAACGCGGGCGCGCCGGCCAGCTACATCGCCGGCACCGAGAACTTCTATGTGGTCACGCGCTACAACTGGAGCAGCTACTACGCACTCGCGGTGATCGAGCTGGGCGAAGCGGTGCGCGGCCTGGTGGGCGAGCGCTGAAGAACCCTCTGAAGCCGCCTCGGCGCGCCTCGGCTACGCGCTGAGCACCTTGGCCAGGGCGTCGGCCGACACGGGCTTGATGAAGTGGTAGTCCACCAGCGCGAACACCTCGGCCGCCAACTCATCCTCAGGAGCGGCGCCCGTCACCGCAATGAGCACCAGGTTGTCACCGCACCGCTGGCGCAGGGCCTGGGTCAGCGCCAAGCCGTCCATGTCGGGCATGTGCACATCCAGCATGACGCACAGCGGGAGCGAGCGCGCCACCACCTCGATCGCCTCCTGGCCGCTGTAGGCGGCCCTCGCCCGATGTCCCAGCAGACCCATCAGCGTGGTCAGCGAGTCCGCCGCATCCCGCGAGTCGTCGACGATCAATACATCCAGGTCCGGAGTTTTCATGGCTGCTTCGGCACGACACGGGCCCCAGCGGCCCGTTCGCCAGACAGCATAAGGCCTTTCAGTGCGCGTGCGCGCCCACCAGCGGAAAGTCGTACTGCGCATCCACCACGCGCGCGGCCATCGTGGGCAGCATGCGGTCGATGAACACCTCCCCCACCCAGCGGCGCAGGGCCGGATTGCTCATGGGGCCGGCGGCCTGCAGCGCCATGCTGCTGAAGGTGTTGATCCCATCCTCCATGAGCAGCCCCATGGGCACCGGCGGCAGGCCTTCGGCGGACGCCGTGCCGGTGGACTGCTGCCAGGCGCTCAGGAAGCGGTCAAAGCTGCCCACCGTGCCTTTGCGCCACACGTCGGCGATGTAGAAGAGCCAGGCCCCCTGGTCTTCCACCACGAAACCCCAGGAAAACTCGTGGATGCCGTCGGGCGCCTGGGCGAACACACCGATCTCGTTCACGTCTTCGCGCGCCTTGTACTCGGCAAACAAGGGGCCGGGGCCCGAGAGTTCGCCGCGCACGAAGCGCTCCAGCATGCCGGGGTCGGAGCTGAACAGCGGCAGCGGGTCGGACCAGGAGCGCTTGGCGCGGTGGATCAGGCGCGAGGTCGCATCGGCGCTTTTCTGTGCCTGGATGCACCGGTCCATGAAATTCTTGCGGCCCTCGGGCGTGGAAATGAGGTTGACCGTGTCGGTGAAAGCCGCGTCGTCCTTCAGGTACCCGTCCTCGCGCAGGCGCAGCACGATGTCGAGCATGGAGCTGCGGGTGATGTGCTCGACCATGTAGGCCATGTCGCCGCCCTCGAAGTCGGCCATCGACTGCTGCACCCAGGCCATGGTCTCTTCATGAGAGAGACCCTGGGGTGCCTTGGGCATGTCGTTGAACAGGGCGCGCAGCACCCTTACCGTATCCAGATCGCTCGCCATTCATCCTCCGTCGTTGGCTTGACAGCCAGCCCGGGGGATCACAAAGATCCTTGGGCTGGCCTGACGGTCAGGATAGGCGTTTTCAGCCTTTTGCCTGACAGCAGACCCCTCGCGAGCGTGATTTTTGATGCCGATGGGGCCGTTTTCCGAGCAACGGCTCAAGCCTGGCGCGCCGCCCGCTGCGTGCCCACCACCACCAGGGCCACCATCATCATGAGCACCCCCACGAGCTGGCTGGTGCTCAGGGCCCGGCCATACACCGCCCATTCCACCGCCACCGCCGACGCGGGGTACACGAACTGCAGCACGGCCACCCGCCCGGCGCTCAGGCGCGCCACGCCGGCGTAGAGCACCACGTAGGCCAGGCCGGTGTGGATGGCGCCCAGCCCCGCCAGCCACGCCCAGGCCGGTCCGGCGGGCGGCCAGCCGTGCACGAACGGCCACCAGACCAGCACCACGGCGCCCACCGCGCACTGCCACCAGGCCAGCGCCAGCGGCGTGACGCCGCGCGCCCGGTTCGCGATCAGGGTGAGGGCCGCATAGCCCACCGAGTTGAACAAGGCCAGGCCGATGCCCCAGAGGTAGGTCGGCGACCAGCCCGCGCCGGTGAGCGCCCCGTCCACCCAGCCAGAGGCCAGCGCCAGGCCGACCAGACAGGCCAGGGTGGCCGCCGCCTGCACGCGCGTGATGCGCTCTTTCCACCACAGCGCCCCGAAAGCCATCACCAGGAAAGGCTGCACGTGCACCACCACCGTGGCCACGCCGATGGAAGTCCGCTCGATGGCCTCGAAGAACAACACCCAGTTGATGACCGCGAGCACCCCGGCGCTCACCGCCGCCAGGCGCGCGGCACCGGTAAGCCTGAGTTCCTTCCAGCGCCGGGTGACGGCGAACCAGGCGGTCAGCGCCAGCAGACCGAACGCGCAGCGGAACCACACCGCCGTGAGCGGGCTCTGGCCGGCCTCTTCCAGAAAGATGCCCAGCGTGCCGAGCATGAGACCGCCCGCCACCATGAGCCACATGCCGGCGCGCTCGTGAGCGGCGGCATGGTGGTGAGGACCGAGGGAAGAAGACAAAGACGCCGTGGAGTTCATGCACCGATGGTCGGTTTGTGAGATTCATCTGTACAGCGGATAAATAGAATCCAATGCATTCGATTAGCGAATAATGGAGCACCCATGACCCACACCGACCTGCAACTGGACTGGCTGCGCGCCTTCGTGGCGGTGGTGGACGGCGGCTCGCTCTCGGCCGCCGCACCGCTGGTGCACCGCTCGCAGCCGGCGGTGAGCATGCAGATCCGCAAGCTGGAAGACGCGGTGGGCCGCGCCGTGCTGCTGCGCGGGCCGCGCCACCTCGAACTCACGGCCACCGGCACCGAGCTGCTCGGTTACGCGCGGCGCATGCTCGCCTTGCACGCCGAAACACTGGAGGCCCTGCACGGCCCGGTGCTCAGCGGCCGTGTGAGGCTGGGCGTGCCCGACGACTACGCGGTCAGCTACCTGTCACCGGTGCTGCGCAGCTACGCCGCGCGGCACGCGGGCGTGGAGATCGAGCTGGACTGCGAGCAGTCCACCTCGCTCATTCCCAAGGTGCAGCGTGGGGAGATCGACCTCGCGCTGATCTCGCGCGACAAGGCCACGCGCGGCACCCTGCTGTTCCAGGAGCCGCTGGTGTGGGTGGGCGCACCGCAGTTCGAGGTGTGGCGGCGCGACCCGTTGCCGATCGCGGTGTACGAAGCCACCAGCCTGGCTCGGCGCTCGGTGATCGCCGCCCTGCACGCACAGCGCCGCGCCTACCGCGTGGTCTACCACAGCTCCAGCCTCGCGGGCCAGCTCGCGGCGGTGGAAAGCGGTCTGGCGGTGGCCGTGCTCACGCGCTGCAGCGCGCCGGCGCACCTGGCCATCCTCGGCGAAAAACAGGGCCTGCCGGCCCTGGATTTCATGGATGTGGCGCTGTACCGCAGCCAGGCTTCGCGCCACCTGCCTGCCGTGGACGCGCTGTTCGAGCAGATGGTGCAGACGCTGGCTCACAGGAATTGAGCCCTGTTAAGCGGGGCACCGCAGGTCTTCACGCTTAGGTTTTCAAGATGTTTTTTGTGCTCTTGAATACGCCGTAGAAATCCGGATTTTCCTTGCACAACTTCACGAATTCCGGGCTTTGGGCATGAAAAATAATGCCCCGCAATTCCGCATTGCGCATGGCCTTCAGAATCAGCGCCTTTTCCTTCTTACCCAGCATGGGATGGATCGATTGCACGGTTGCACAATAGGTCTTCAATGCATCGACGTACCCACGCTCGATCGCAGTTGAAATTCCACGGGGAGTTACCAGCACGGCTGCAAGCCCTTTTGGGGTACTCAGAATCGAGTACACCCCACCCAAAGCCTGAACCATCGAACTTTCTCCGCAAGCCAATGAGGCCCCTAAAGCGTCCTTGTCATTCAACAGCATCTCTTCAACCATCTGGCCGCCGATGCGCGGTCCAACATACCGCATCAATTGAGAAAAATCTTTCACACCCTCTGCATCACCGTATTTCACCAAATTTGCCAACACCGAGTCAGCAGATGATCCATCATTGCAAAACAGGCTCATGATGGACTTATCGCTCAACTGATCAAAAAGCCTGGATATCGCTTTCATGTCTTTTTTGATACACGGGCTTGCCAATATGCTGTAGAGGCTCCCTCCTCCACCGCCCTCAAATTCTTCTTCAAGAATCTCCATTTGCAAAATCTCAAGAACCCGTGACTCAGGCACCAGCTTCTTTTTAAGCAAATGAGCAAAAACTGCACAATATTCAACGGGGCCATGCCCTCTTAAAAAACTCCCGCAAGCTTTTTGAATACCATTGGTCCAACAATTGCTTCTCAACTGTTGAAAAAATTCACGTTGATCTCCGGCAACATTTTCCGGATGCCGACGAATCGCCAATGATTGGTCCACCGCAGACCTTCTATGAACCTCATCAAAGGCATTCGGTTGAAGAATATTTTTCGACACAAGATATTCTTCAACATCAGATTCAACTTTCTTCACCGTCCGCACGCCACTGCCATTTGAATCATCTTCAACATTCCAAATTTCAATATTCAACCCAGAGGAAAAACCAATACTGTTCATGGTGAAATAAATTGAATCCAAATGACCAGCCGATGTTCAGCCATCGGCCACGAAGCGTAATGAGTGAAGGCGCAAGCGAAATGGTTCCGCAACACCTGCTTGCAACTCGACGCCTTCAGCACAAATCGCTGAATGGTGGTCATGAAGAGGAGGAATGGGCGGCGCTGCTGCCAGGCATGGCAGCATGCGCCTATGGGCCGCAACCTTCATCGCGCGGTGTCGATGAAGCTGTTCCCCGAAGAGCGGAACCTCTCAGTGCGAAGGCACCAAAAAGTCCTGGCTGATGCGCCCGCCGAGCTCGTTCACGCGGTCAAGGAACTGCGTAAGGAAGGCGTGAAGCCCGGTGGAGAGGATCTCGTCGATGCGCGCGTACTGCAGATCGGCCTTGAGCTTGCCGGCGCGCCGCAGGGTTTCACCGCTGTGGTCGTTGGACACCACGCTGAGGTTGTTGACCACTTCGTTCAGGCTGGCGGCCAGGCTGCGCGGCATGTCGGCGCGCAGGATCAGCAGCTCGGCCACGCGCTCGGGCGTGATCACGTCGCGGTAGACCTTGCGGTAGACCTCGAAGCCGCTCACGCTGCGCAGGATCGCGCTCCAGTGGTAGAAGTCGTATTCCTGATCGAGCTCGCTGGCGGCACCGAAGAAGTCGCTGTGCACGGCGTGGAACTTCACGTCCAGCAGGCGGGCGGTGTTGTCCGCGCGCTCCAGGAAAGTGCCCATGCGGTAGAAGTGGAAGGCCTCGTCCTGCAGCATGGTGCCGATGGCCACGCCGCGCGAGAGGTGCGAACGGAACTTGACCCACTCGAAGAACTCACCCGGGTCGCGCTCGAAGTTCTTGCTCTTGAGCATGCGGTTGAGTTCGAGCCAGGTCTGGTTCTGCGTTTCCCAGAACTCGGTGGTCAGCGCGCCGCGCACGGCCCGCGCGTTCTCGCGCGCCGCCCGCAGGCAGGAGTAGATGCTCGACGGGTTGGTTTCATCACGCACCATGAAGTCGAGCACGTTGCGCGGTGTGATCTCCTTGCCGTACTTCTGCGTGTAGGCGTACATGAGCTCGCTAATCGTGAGCAGCCCTTCCCAGCCCACTTGCGCCACGGCGGCGGACTGCGGCAGCAGCGAGGTCTGGTAGTTCACGTCCAGCATGCGGGCGGTGTTCTCCGCGCGCTCGGTGTAGCGGGACATCCAGAAGAGGTGGTCGGCGGTGCGCGAAAGCATGGTGTGTCCCTCAGTCTTCAAGAATCCAGGTGTCCTTCGTCCCGCCGCCTTGCGACGAGTTGACGACCAATGAACCTTCCTTGAGCGCCACGCGGGTCAACCCGCCGGGCACCATCTGCACTTCCTTGCCGCTGAGCACGAAGGGGCGCAGGTCGATGTGGCGCGGCGCCACGCCGCTTTGCACATAGGTGGGGCAGGTGGAGAGCGAGAGCGTGGGCTGCGCGATGTAGCCGCCCGGGTTGGCCGCCACGGCCTTGCGGAAGTCCTCGATCTCGGCCTGGGTGGAGGCCGGCCCGACCAGCATGCCGTAGCCACCCGCGCCATGCACTTCCTTGACCACCAGGTCCTTCATGTTCGCCATGATGTACTTGAGGTCCTCGGGCTCACGCCCCATGAAGGTCGGCACGTTGTTCAGGATGGGTTTCTGCCCGAGGTAGAACTCGATCATCTTGGGCACGTAGGGGTAGATGGACTTGTCGTCCGCCACGCCGGTGCCCACGGCGTTGCAGATGGCCACGTTGCCGCTGCGGTACACGCCGAGAAGGCCTTCGCAGCCCAGCGTGGAGGTGGGGCGGAACACCGAGGGGTCGAGGAAGTCGTCGTCGACGCGGCGGTAGATTACGTCCACCCGCTTGGGGCCGCGCGTCGTGCGCATGTAGACGAAGTTGTCCTTGACGAAGAGGTCCTGCCCCTCGACCAGCTCGATGCCCATCTGCTGGGCGAGGAAGGCGTGCTCGAAGTACGCGCTGTTGTACATGCCTGGCGTGAGCACCACCACCGTGGGTTCGGCCGTGGTGGCCGGGCTGCTCGCGCGCAGGGTCTCCAGCAGCAGGTCGGGGTAGTGCGCGACCGGGGCCACGCGGTTCTCGCCGAAGAGTTCGGGGAACAGCCGCATCATCATCTTGCGGTCTTCGAGCATGTAGCTCACGCCGCTGGGCACGCGCAGGTTGTCCTCCAGCACGTAGTACTCGCCCACACCCTCGGCGTTGGGTGCGCGCACGATGTCGATGCCCGAGATGTGCGAGTAGATCTGGTGCGGCACGTCCACGCCCATCATCTCGGGGCGGAACTGCGCGTTCTGGAAGATCTGGTCGGCTGGCACGATGCCGGCCTTGATGATTTCCTGGCCGTGGTAGACGTCGTGGATGAAGCGGTTGAGCGCGGTCACGCGCTGCACCAGGCCCTCTTCCATGCTGCGCCATTCGTGGGCGGGAATGATGCGCGGGATGAGGTCGAAGGGGATGAGGCGCTCGGTGCCGGAGCCGTCCTCGTCCTTGGCGCCATACACCGCGAAGGTGATGCCGACACGCCGGAAGATCATTTCAGCCTCTTCGCGCCGGGCCGCCATCACGTCTTCCGGCTGCTGCGCCAGCCAGCGCGCGTAGTTCTGATAGTGGGCCCGG
This sequence comes from Hydrogenophaga sp. GW456-12-10-14-TSB4, assembly GCF_059424305.1. NCBI lineage: Bacteria > Pseudomonadati > Pseudomonadota > Betaproteobacteria > Burkholderiales > Comamonadaceae > Hydrogenophaga > Hydrogenophaga sp. GW456-12-10-14-TSB4. The sequence goes on from NZ_JBWKZH010000017.1 coordinate 60,035, forward strand.
ACCTCGCTGGGCGAGGCGTTCATTTCGTCAAACATCGGTCTGCTCATGGGCTTTTTCTCCTGAAGACAGCATAGCAAGGACCGGGCCAGGGTTTTCGAGCATGCCACTGGTTTCAACGTCCATGGTGCCAATACCGGCGGTGCACATCGCGCTCGCAGGTCACGCTATCCGGCTCCGTGCTGAGCCAGGTCGCGGCCCCACAGGCGGGCGAGTTCACCCAAGGTATGCCGCGCTGGGCATAGCGCTCCAGCACCACCGGCGCGGGGTGGTTGAAGCGGTTGCGATAACCCGACTGCACCAGCACCCGGCCCGGGCGCAGGGTGTTGAGCAGCACCGGGCTGCTGGAGGTCTGGCTGCCGTGGTGGGGCGCAAGCATGACGGTGGCGCGCAGCTCGGGCCGCGCCATCGCCAGGCGCACTTCGTTGGCGGCGTCGATGTCGCCGCCCAGCCAGGCGCTGTGCGCACCGCTGGACACGAGCAGCACGCAGGACATGGCGTTGCTGGAGAGCCGCCCATGCCCGGCTTCGTCGTAGTCGTCCGGCTGCGGGTGCAGCACCTCGAAGTCCACCCCCTCCCACCGCCAGCGCTGGCCCGCCACGCAGCGGCGCGCCGGGTCGGCATCGTAGGACGACAGCCAGCGCGCCTGGGGTTGTGCGGCCTGCACCGAGGCCGCGCCGCCCGAATGGTCGCTGTCGCTGTGGCTGACCACCACCGCGTCGAGCCGCTCGCCCAGCGCCCGCAGCAGCGGCAGCACCACGCGGTCGCCCGCGTCGGCGGCGTCGGGCTGCGGCCCGTAGCGCGGGCCAGTGTCGTAGAGCAGGCTGTGGCCGGCGGTGCGCAGCAGCACGGCGCTGCCCTGCCCCACGTCCAGCGCGATCAATTCAAACTGGCCCGGTGCCGGGCGCGGCGGCGTGTAGAGCAAGGCCGGCCACAGCAGCAACAGCCCCGAGAACCGCACCGGCCAGGGCAGGCGCAGCACCAGCAGCACGCCGCCCAGCACCGCCGCGAGCGCCAGCGGCCCGGGCGCGACGGGGCGGAACAGGGCCGCGCCCGGCCACTGGGCCAACCACTGCAAGGCCAGGGACAGGCCTTGCACCGCCCAGGCGGCGGCGTCCCACAGGGGCGGCGCGAAGACCCCGAGCAAGGCCAGCGGCGTGACCACCAGGGTCACCCAGGGAATGGCGGCGAGGTTGGACACCAGCCCCACCACCGAGAACTGGCCGAACAGCAGCAGGGTGAGCGGCGCGAGCGCCACCGTCACCACGCCCTGCTCGCGCAACAAGGCCATGAAAGCCCTCGCACCCCGCTGCGCCCAGGACGGTCCCGCCGCAGGCGAGCGCCGTCCCGGGTCGGTGGCGAACAGGATGCCCACCGCCACGAAGCTGAGCCAGAAACCGGCCTGCATCAGGGCCCAGGGGTCGAGCAACAGCACCACCGCCATGGCCAGCAGCCAGACCGCCGGCCAAGGCCACCGCCGCACCGACAGGCGCAGCCCGACCACCACCGCCAGCATGAGCACGGTGCGCTGCGCGGGCACGCCCCAACCGGCGAACAGCGCATAGGCGGTGGCGAACGCCACGCCACCCAGGCCCGCCGCCCAGGGCGTGGGCAGCGCCAGCAAGGCCCCGGGCCACCGCAGCGCCAGGCGCCGCCAGAGCGCGCCCACCAGCGCCGTGGCCAGCCAGGCAAACAGCGTCACGTGCAACCCGGAAATGCTCATCAGGTGACATAGCTCTTCAGCTTGGAATCAAGGGCTTCGATTCGAGCCAATAGTGCTTGCGTCACCTCCACGGAGGACAACTCGCGAGATTGGATCTGCCGTCCAATCTCCAACATACCTTGATAGTGAAAGTCTCTGCTCGCCATAGCGTTCTTCCTCAGGCGGCCCCCTTATTGGCCAATAGTGATCGTGCGGGAACGCACGTTCTTCACCACATAAGTTAATGGAATTTCTTGTGGCCCGCTGGTCCACGGAAGACGTCACGTTTGACTCAGAGGGACAACCTGAAGGCGTTGCCTGTTTACTCGTCTGACGCTGAAATTCGTCTCAAGGGGGGCCGGAGAAGGCGTCGGACTAGATGTGAGATTGACAAGTTTGGGGTGCCCCAAAGCGTCCGGTCCTGTCTCGGCGGAGGTCGACTCGCTCACGGTGGCACCAGCTCCGCGGCGCTCTTCAGAGTCACCCGTTTAGACATCGCCCGGCGGACCCACACGTTGATCCCTAGGGCAGACAACTTGCTGGAGGCCCAATTGCGTGGGGTGTACTTCAGTAAGCCATAGTGCTTTTCGACTTCGTGCTGCGTAGCAAACTCGTCGATGATGCGAATGGCTTGGCATTGACTTGTCTTGGGCGCTTGATGCAGTCGATCTTGACACGAGTAGAGTGCTCAATCATGTTCTCGACTTGATCCCGCGACTGGGAGGCACGCTGGCGGACATCAAGTTCCCCGAAGGAAACGTCGGAGCGACAGATTGGATTCCACTCTGCGCAGTCGAAACGGCTGTCTTCCATGAAAACACCTACCCGTCCCGACAAGAGGAATACGGTCCGACATTGGCCGGTCTGATCGAGCTAGGTAGAAGCACGAGTGCGTTTGACTATCAAAAGTTGCAACTAAGACGCATCGAGCTACGAGGACAGATCGACTCCATCTTCCGGGATGTCGATTTGATTCTGGCTCCTGTCACGCCCGAGGCTGCGGTGACCAATGCGCGCACGCTGCAGCTCGCCGAAGACGAGAAATTGAGCCTTGACCCTCTGCGCTACACATCCGCATTCGACATGAGCGGCCACCCCACCATAACGCTCCCTGGCGGCTTTACTCATGGAGGGATGCCGGTGAGCTTCCAATTCATCGCCCCGCATTTTGGCGAAGCCAATCTCGTGCGCGCTGGATGGGCCTACCAGCAGGCAACTGACTGGCACACACACCACCCCAACATCTAACGCACAACTCTGCAACCGAGGAGAACACACGTGAGCCATTCCCACTACGACGATCACCACCACGACGGCTACCAGGCTCCGCCAGAGGGAATGGAGCTGCGCGTGAAAGCCCTTGAGTCGCTCTTGGTTGAGAAGGGGCTGATTGACCAGGCCGCGATGGAGGCCGTTGTCGACACCTACGAAAACAAGGTCGGTCCCCGCAACGGAGCCAAGGTGGTTGCAAAGGCCTGGGTGGACGCAGACTACAAAAAGCGGCTACTCGAGGACGCGACAAAGGCCATTGCAGAGCTGGGCTTTTCAGGCGCACAGGGTGAAGACATAGTGGTTGTCGAGAACACCGCCTCCGTTCACAACGTCTTTGTCTGCACGCTGTGCTCGTGCTACCCCTGGCCAACACTTGGGCTGCCGCCAGTCTGGTACAAGGCAGCGCCTTACCGCTCCCGCATGGTCATCGACCCGCGTGGGCTTCTCGCCGAGTTCGGCTTGGATGTTCCTGCCGACAAGGAGATTCGCGTCTGGGACACCACAGCAGAACTGCGCTACATGGTCCTGCCTGAGCGCCCGGTGGGCTCGCAAGACTTGACTGAAGAGCAGTTGGCGGAGCTCGTCACACGCGATTCAATGATTGGCATCGGCATGCCAATGCAACCCACGTCAACCAAGTAAGGAGCAGCAATGAACGGGATTCACGACCTTGGCGGCTCGCATGGATTCGGAGCCGTGTACCGAGACCCCAAGGAGCCAGTCTTCTACTATGACTGGGAGCGCACGGCAATGTCGATGTGTGTGGCGCTATCTGCGAACGGCCACTACAACGCTGATGAATTCCGTCACAGCATCGAACGCATGCCGCCAATGGACTATCTCCGCGGGACGTACTACGAGCACTGGATCCACTCCTTCGAGATGCTCCTGGTTGAAAAAGGGGTTATCACCAAGGAGGAACTGGAGAGCGGCAAGGCCTCTCAAGGAACCAAGGCAACTCCTGTCCTGACAAAGGACATCGTGGCGTGGGTGCTAGCAAACGGTGTTGAATACCGTGTAGAAGAAGACGTGAAGCCATCGTTCAAGGTGGGCGACAAGGTTCGCGCTCTCACAACGAATCCGATCGGGCATACCCGGCTGCCGCGGTATGCCCGCGGCCGTGTTGGCACGATCGCGATCGATCACGGTGTCTTCATCACTCCCGACGCATCGGCCCACGGGCAAGGACAACGTCCTCAACATGTGTACAGCGTGAGCTTCGCTGCGACCGAGCTTTGGGGCCCGTCTGCCTCGCCCAAGGACACGGTCCGAATCGACCTTTGGGACGAATACCTTGAGGCAGTGCAGTCATGAACACCCACGAGACCTCCCTCCCCGGTGCTCCATGGCAGCAAAGCGATGGGCCTGTCTTTGACAAGCCCTGGCAAGCTCACGCATTTGCCTTGGTAGTCAACATGCATAAAGCCGGTCTCTTCCAGTGGAAGGACTGGGCTGAAGCGTTCACCGCAGAAATCGAGGCCTCCCCGGCCCTCCAAGGCGAGAGTGTCAACGACACCTACTACCGCCAATGGGTTGCGGCACTGGAGAAGATGGTCGCATCCCTTCACCTGGTCAATCAGGGTGACGTGACCGAACGTGCGAAGGAGTGGGAGCAGGCCTATCTGAATACGCCGCATGGACATCCCATCCTCTTGGCTCACGCGATTTGCCCGCCCACAGTAGACGACAAGCACAAGCACGAGCCACAGCGCTCCCCGGTCAAGGTCGTCGCGGCCCTGGTCTGAACACTCTCAAGCACATTCAATCTTTTGGAGAAAACCATGCATATCGAACCTGGATTGGTCGACGCGAGCAAACTCTGGCTGAGCTACACCACTGCTGCTGGCGCTTCTGCCTACGCACTCAAGTTGGCGTGGGACACGTTTCGCGCGCAAGGCGCCGTTTCGCTTATCACCAGGACCCTGATTACCACGCTGTTGGTCTTCAGTTTCTTTGAGGTCCTGCCTCATCATCCGGTGGGCGTTTCTGAAGTTCACTTCATCCTCGGATCAACGCTCTTTCTGCTGTTTGGGGTTGCTCCAGCAGCGTTTGGCTTGGCTTTCGGCCTACTGATTCAAGGCCTGACCTTCGCACCGTTTGATCTGCCGCAGTACGGGATGAACATGACTACCCTCCTCGTTCCGCTCTTTGCCATTTCTGCACTTGCACGCCGCATCATCCGTCCCGCGACTCCTTACGTCGACGTGACGTACCGCCAAGCACTGGCCCTCTCGAGCACGTACCAAGCAGGCATCGTGGTGTGGGTAGCTTTCTGGGCCATCTACGGCCAGGGCTTCACCGCCGAGAACCTCGTTTCAGTTCTCTCATTCGGTGGCGCATACATGACTGTGATCTTGGTTGAGCCACTGGTCGACCTGGCAGCGCTTTTCGTTGCCAAGACGTTCTCCAAGACGCAAGGCAGCCTTGCATTCGACCAACGACTCCACAGCGCAGAGTCGGCGTAAGGCCACCTCTGGCAAGCTGCCCAATGCGACGGCTTGCCACCCTCGAGACGATTCAGGCGTCAACCGCTTGCGTCGTCTCGTACGTTTTTGAGCCGCTCTATCTGAAATAACCTGGTCGAACACGCCGTACAACCTGTGCAAAGTGTGTCCCAAGGCAAGCCTTCATGCCGGTAGGTGTCGGGTGCTCGTCACAGCAACAAGACGCGCTGCTTCCCCTAAATCACCAGTCGGTGACCAACGCGTCGATGCTCGCTATCTCATGACGGTGTGTGGCGTGACACCGAATGCGCTACGAAATGCGCGACTGAAATGCGATACGCTGGAGAAGCCGTTTGCAAACGCCGCATCAGTGACGGACTTCGCTTGCCCCTCCGCCAATGCGCGTTGGCTGTTCTCTAGTCTGACACGCCACACCAAGCCCATCGGCGTCTGCTGCCGACGTGCAAACGCGCGAGAGATGGTACGTGATGATGTGTGGTGCGCCGACGCCAAAGAATCCAAATTGAGCTCTGGATCGTCGAAGTGGTGATTGATGAGGACCGCGACTCGGGCACGGTTCTTCCGTGTGTCTGCCGTGTCAACAGCGCATGCGCCATTGAAATGCCCTACGAGTCGGCAGAGGCAATGGCTGAAGAACCCGACCCCATCGCTGCAGAGGTGACTGGCGTTGAGCAAGTGGCTAGCGAGACCTTCCGGCTCGAGGTCAAGGTCGATGACGCCATGGTGTTTGAACCAGGCCAATATGTACGCATTCAGCCGGAGGGTGCGGACTTCCATCGGTCTTACTCGATGGCCAACGTGCCGGGCACGGACCGCCTTCAGTTCTTCATCCGCTTGGTGCCCGATGGCTCGTTCTCGCAGTGGCTGGCCACCGCGAAGGCGGGGGACCGCGTCGAGCTCAGTGCTCCCCACGGCACCTTCTTTCTGCGCGACGAAGAGAGGCCCAGGCTCTTCGTGGCGGGCGGCACCGGTGTCGCTCCCTTCTTGTCCATGTTGCGCAGCATGGCCGCACATCCACCCAAGCATCGCACCACAGTGCTCATTGGTGCACGCACGGCCGGGCATCTCTTCGCGATGGATGAGTTGAACGCCCTGAAGGACGAGCTTAAGAGCGTCGACCTTCAGTTCGCTGTCGAGCAAGAGGCGCAGAGCGGCTGCCACCAGGGCTTTGCTACGGACCTCATTCCGCAATTGGGGCTCGACCCCACCACGCGCGTCTACCTGTGCGGACCACCTCCAATGGTCGAAGCTGGTCGGCGCGCGGCGGAGGCCGCCGGTCTCAAACGCGCCGATGTGTTGTGCGAGCGCTTCACCTGAACTTCTTTAAAACGAGAGAGCCATGATTCCAATCACCCCTGAATCCCGCTACAACGCGCTGATCAACCTGCGCCAAGGGAAAATCGGCCGCGAAATCTTCTCCGACAAGGACATCTTCCAAGAGGAGTTGGAGAAGGTCTTCACCCGCTCTTGGCTGTTTGTCGGCCATGAAAGCCAAGTGCCCAATCCCGGCGACTTCTTCACCTCCCGCATGGGCGCCGAGTCGGTCATCCTGGCCCGCGACAAAAAGAAGAAGGTCCATGTCTTCCTGAACTCATGCCGTCACCGCGGCATGAAAGTGTGTCAGTACGACCACGGCAACACCCAGCTCTTCACCTGCCCGTACCACAGCTGGAGCTACACCACCGACGGCAAGCTCTTCGGCGTTCCTCAGTTCAAGGGCCTCTACGAAGGCTGCATGGAGAAGGAGGAGTGGTCCCTCATCGAAGTGCCCAAGATGGAAATCTACAAGGGCACCGTGTGGGCGACCTGGGACAAGGATGCCCCTGACTTCATGACGTACCTGGGTGACGCCAAGGTTCACCTGGACCTCGCCCTGGACTGTCGCGATGGCCGTGAAGGCGGCTCCGAAGTCCTCTTCGGCGTGCACAAGTGGATTATTCCGTGCAACTGGAAGTTCGCTGCAGAGAACTTCCTTGGCGACACCTATCACAACGTCAGCCACCGCTCGGTGGACCTGATTGGTATTGGCCCGAGCGCCGAAGCAGGTGAAAAGGGTCGCCGCGACAACGAGCTTGAGAAGGCCAAGCACGTGTGGGCCAACTTCCCCGCGGGCCATGGTGTGCACAGCGCCATCATGCCGGAGACCTGGGAGTTCCTGGACACGTACAAGAACAATCCCACCGTGGCGCAGTACTTCCGACACTGCCATGAGGAACGCAAGGCGCGACTGGGCGCTGAGCGGCACCGCCTGGTTCCCTTCGTCGGCACCATCTACCCCAACGTCTCGTTCCACGGCACTCAGCCGCGCAACCTTTGCGTTTGGCATCCGCACGGGCCAGAGTCGACCGAGGCGTGGCGCTTCTTCCTGGTGGATGCAGACGCTCCGCAAGAGGTCAAGGACTTCTTGCGTGCGTACTACATGCGCTATTCGGGCCCTGCCGGCATGACCGAGCAGGACGACATGGAGAACTGGAACTACGCGACCGCCGGCAGCCGCGGTGTCATTGCCAAGCGCTACCCCTACAACTACCAGCAGTCGCTGGGCAAGGTAACCACCGATGGCCCTGTGGCTGGCAACGTGAGCCTGCAGGTCAGCGAAGAGAACCCCCGCCAGTTCTACCGTCGCTGGCGCGACTACATGAACAGCGCCGACTGGGACACGCTGCTCGGTCGCAATGACAAGGAGCCGGCGAGCTTCGCCGAGTAAGCAATGAGCGTCATCATTGTTTCCGGTGGCACCTTCGGCCTGGGCCAGTCCATCGTGGTGGACCTGGCTCGTCGTGGGCACCAGATCGTGGCCTTTGGCCTGGCGCAAGCTCAGGTGTCCAGCACTGCAAAGGGCTTGGAGTCGGTGCTCAACGAACTGAGCGACGCCGGCGTCACGGCTGACGTGCTCGAAGCGGACGTGTCAAAGGCCGAGGACGTGCAAAGGGTTGTTGATTTCACGCTGAAAAAGTTCGGCGTCATCAATGGCATCGTCAACAACGCAGCTATCGGCCCTTTGGGCACGATTCTGACAACCGACGAAGCGACCTTCGAGCGAATCCTTAGCGTCAACGTCAAGGGCACCTATCTGTTGTCGCGCGCCGCGCTTCCCGTTTCCCTCTTGCAAGCATCTGATCATTCAAGCCGCGTTGGCCAGCACGCCGCGCCCAGAATCGCCGATCCTCGACCACATTTCGACGGGGTTCCGTGGCAGACCTCTTGGCGATCTGGATGTCGTCAAGGCCAAGGAGCTCGACGCGCGTATCCGTGCGCGGCTCAAGAGCCCGGAAAAGTTCACGCTACAACAGGAGTTGGAAGGTGTCGGACTCTGGGGCGCTTTTCGACACAACCGTCTGAGATACCCGGCCGTGGCACGGGTTGCCGCCAAGCATCGAGCTGCGATGATGCAGAGAAAAATGCGCGCCATCCGCTCTGGTAAGAGACATATAGAGTAGAAAAGCACTGCACGACCCCGGTCAACTGTTTCCATAGCGACAACGCCATCGGAAACATTGCGTGGGCGGCCCAAGCGAGTCGGCATTCAAGACGACACATGCCAAGGTTATGCGAGGTGCGGACCAATCCGCTTGAAAAAGGCTTTACTTGTTTCGGGACAGCAGGTACCCATCGGCCGTCTTGGTGAATGTAAACATTGCGCCACCGGCTTCGCCAACCACCACATAGGGAGTACCTTTGTCTGTGCCATTCGCAATCACCACAGGCTCCGCGTGAAGAACTATCTTGAAGAGAGCGCTGAGATCGGGGTGTTCAGGCACCTCGCCGCGGAAGGCATCTTGCGAAACTTTCATTTTGTATCTCCGAAACATCGACATGGAATGGGCACGCGCGGATGTTGCCACAACGCCAATCACTTCATCGCACAACTTCTTCGGGCAACTTCTCCATTGACGCCAGCTCGAATGGTCCAGCGACCTCACGAAGCCACGCACGCACTTATCGTGCAAATGATGGGTTCACCGCAAGGGCGTGCACCCACGAAATTTTCACCCGCAGCTCGGGCGGCCACTCTCCCATAACTTGGCAACTAGAGACACTGGATCAAACTTGTGCATGCGTTCATCTCAGTCTTCCTTGGGTGGAGCAGGGTTGACCAGCCACGTCACAAGTCCAGCTTGATTCATAGCCGAACCAAGCCCCAGGATGCCGTCAACGAACAACGTGTTGAGCGTCCCCTCGGGAAACTCATGAGGCGAGTCATCGACCACCAAGTAGTCGGTGAACTTGCCCTTGTTGGCCTGCAGCACCATTTGAATCACTTGCTCGCGCGGGCCACGCGGCGCACTGCCGACAAAGCGCTCACCGAGGCCACCCAAAAGCTGCCTCAGCTCGTCATCGGTGTGGTCGTAACGCCATGTACTGTGGACAACGATCTTCACGTCGGGGAAGTTGACCAACAGCTTCTCCAGCGCTGGCAGCCAGCGGAAGTACTTGCCGTCGAGCTCAGCGCGGCTGGAGTGGAGAACACCGTCGAAGTCGAGAAAAAGGAGGCGCATGGCGGGCTTTCAAGGTGGATAACTGGGCAACGATATACTGTACATAAATACAGTATATTGCCTCCTATGCCCGAATGCTAGTCCCCTCCTCAAACGGCTCAACATGCACAGCACGACTCCGCCTTCGCCGTCATCCCGGTTTTCACCCGCGCTCCCTCGCGGCTACGGTGAATTCGTCCTTTTCCTGGACTTTGATGGCGTGCTGCATCACGAGAACGTCCTGTGGCATCCGGAGAAGGGGGCCTACGCAGGTCCGCCCGGCTTCGAACTCTTCGAGCACATCGCGATCCTCGAACGACTGTTGCAGCCCTAACCCAGCACTTTGCTCCTGCGGCACCCGGCGCGCCCACTCGGTGCGGTAGATGGAAAATCTTGACTGACGGCCGACTGTCAATTGACAGAACGCTGTCAATTGCTGTCAAAGCCACCTCGGGCCCCTGTGTACTCGAACGTCGCTTCCGCTTCGGAGTTAGGACCAAGGAGCCAGCATTGCTCGGGCCCAGCTCGCTAAGTGCCGCCCCATCCAACTGAGGCCGTTTGCCCGGCGCTTAGTAGGCCCAAGCCTTGATTACGTCGGTAGGGATTCGCTCCAATATCCAGTCTACGTCTGGAGCACGAGCAAAGAGTTGAGCGGTATTGAAGTCAGGCACCTCGGCTGCGACAACTTCACCGTCGGCTGCAACCACTTCGTAGGCTCTGGGGTTAGTACGCGACACCCGGACGTACAAGGAGTCAGGGATGACGATGTCGAAGTGATGTGAGGTTTCAGAGATTTGCATGGGTTCTTCAGCTTGAATATCGTTCTTTCTTGTGTAGTCAAACCTTTTTAAACAGGACTGAGATTTAAGGGCTTCGGACTTTGATCTTTGTTTACGTGGCAACGGCTTGCTCACAATCGGGCGAGCAATGAGCAGGTGGTCGCCAGAATCAGCGCAACAGCTCAGACGATGAGAACGTCAACACCTTTGGACTCCACGAGCTGAAGCAGTTTCGCGGCAGGACCGCTTGGATGCTTCGCTGCGGTATGGGACTCCCACTTCTGCACCGTCGATACGCTCACGTTCAAGAACGAAGCGAAGACGGCCTGACTCATCTTCGCAATCCGGGTCCTGATGGACACGACACGCTCCGGTGGATACTCCGGTGGCTCTTCACAGAGAGCCTTCGTGCGTGCCATATCCGTTTTCGAGACTAGGCCATACGCGCTCAGGTCTTCTGCCGACTCCAGCAGTTCGCGAAGCACTCGGCTACTCTGAGGTGTCTTCTTGGTCATTATAAATCTCCTTGGGGACGCCATCGGCGGCCATCTGGTTAGGCCTTTGGGTAGTGGCCGCATGCGACAACCCGGCGTAGACTTGGCGGCTTCTTCTTCCTTCCCGGAGAAGTCAGGACCTGGGTCACTCTTCTCTCTGCCGGCTATGAAGAGGACCGTCGTCTAGTGCCTCTTCGCAACGAGAGGTCGGGTGGAACCGCTCTTCACCTTTCCAGGGACAGCGATGTTCTTCTTGCACACCCCGCCACCGAGATCCGCCTCGAAAATACCTTGTTCGATTTCTAAGGCGGCTTTGCATAGCAGTACGTCCGCAGCAACCTTCTTCGCCCAGCGGTCAAATGTCTTGGTTTTGAATACACGCTTCTTGTATCGAGCGTCCGTAGCATAGCACGCGGTGCTATGGTTTTGAGGGCCTGGGGGTCTTGGCCAGGGTAGGAAGCCCCAGGTGCTGTAGAACCGAATGCGGTCTTCGAGATGGTCTTGCCAGAAGCCGCGGTTCGCCAAGTTCGGAGGAACGCCGTGCTCTTCTTCAAAGCTAGGCTTGAAAGCGAACGACTCTTTTACCTAGTCAGCAGAACACGTCTTTCTCGAAAGCGAACGACTTAATTACCTAGCTGGTGGTCGGACTTGACCAAGAGCGTTGATTTTCTTCACTTTCTTAGCGAACGACTCTTTTACCCAAAGCCACGATGGCCGACGGGTCGCCCACCACCAGGGCGGCCAGCACCCCCGCGCTGCGCGGGTCGTCCGGCACGCGGGCCTCGATGCGCTCGGCCACGGTCTGGCGCAAGCGGTCCAGCGGGTGCCACGGCGTGGCACCGAGCCGCTGGGGCGCCGCGTCGCGCGGGCCGCTGCGCACGGAGCCGGTGGCCTGGATGCCTTGCTCCCAGAGCCAGCGTTCGCGGTCGAAGCCGTGCGGGTTGGCGTTGCCGTGCGGGCTGCGCAGGCGCACGGTGAAGTGCCAGCGGTCGCCGGCACGCAGGCCGGGGCTGTCGGTGGAGCGGCTTTCGCCCGCGCCGCTGTACCAGGCCAGCTGCAGGCGTGGGGACAGCGGCACGGCCTGGGCCTCGCGCGTGGCCGACTCCACCACGAACTCGAAGCGCTCGCCCTGCGAACCCCGCTGCGGCAGCGACGCGATGCGCCCGGTCACCTCGATGTCGAGGCCCTGCAAGGCCGGGTCGAGCGCGTCGGCGGCGAAATGAACGGCCCGGGCCCCGGTCAGCCCGACGCCGATGAGCACCCCTGCCACACCGGCCAGAAGCCATGCGGGGGCCACGCGCCGGGCCCGCCGCAAGGCCCACAGACCGGCCACACCAGCGCCCAGCAGCGCGCCATATACCCCCATCGGCCAGAGCGCCGGCTGCTGCAATTGCAGCGCCACGCCCAGCACCCAGGCCGCCAGCGCCACGAAGCCGGCATGGCGCGCGATCAGGCCGCTGCGCACAGCCTGGGGGAAATGTCATGTGGCCGTGGCGCAAGACTTGCTAGCATGGCTGCAAGCCGCGACGGCCGATCGGTTGCCTGCGGACCCATTGTTGTTCCCCTCCCAGGAAAGTCTCTCGTATGGCCATTCATGTTGCCCTGAGCCACATCACCCATTATCGATACGACCGCTTGGTCAAGCTGGGGCCTCAGGTGGTCCGGCTGCGGCCCGCGCCGCACAGCCGCACCAAGGTGCTCTCGTACTCGCAGCGCATCGAGCCCGGCGAGCATTTCATCAACTGGCAGCAGGACCCGTTCGCCAACTACCAGGCGCGCCTGGTGTTCCCCGAACCCACCACCGAGTTCAAGGTCACGATCGACCTGGTGGTGGAGATGGCGGTCTACAACCCGTTCGACTTCTTCCTGGAGCCTTCGGCCGAGAACTTCCCCTTCAAGTACGACCAGGCGCAGCAGCAGGAGCTCGCGCCCTACCTCGCCACCGCGCCACTCACGCCGCTGCTCAAGACCTATGTGGACGCGGTGGACCGCAGCGAGCGACGCACGATCGACTTCCTGGTCGAGATCAACCAGCGGCTGCAGCACGACATCGCCTACACGATCCGCATGGAGCCCGGCGTGCAGACGCCGGAAGACACGCTCAAACTCAAGAGCGGCTCCTGCCGCGACAGCGGCTGGCTGCTGGTGCAGATCCTGCGCCACATGGGCCTGGCCGCGCGCTTCGTCTCGGGGTACCTGATCCAGCTCACGTCGGACGTGAAATCGGTCGACGGGCCCAACGGCCCCGAAAAGGATTTCACCGACCTGCACGCCTGGTGCGAGGTATTTCTGCCCGGCGCGGGCTGGATCGGCCTGGACCCGACCTCGGGCCTGCTCGCGGGCGAAGGCCACGTGCCGCTGGCCTGCACGCCGCAACCCTCGAGCGCGGCACCGGTGGAAGGCGGCGTGGACAAATGCGAGGTGGAGTTCAGCCACCACATGAGCGTGACGCGCATCTACGAATCGCCGCGCGTCACCCTCCCCTACACCGACGAGCAATGGGCCGGCGTGCTGGCGCTGGGCGAGCAGGTGGACGCCGATCTGGAGAAGCACGACGTGCGTCTGACCATGGGCGGCGAGCCGACCTACGTGGCCACCAGCGACCGCGACGCGGCCGAGTGGAACACCGACGCGCTGGGCCCGACCAAGCGCGGCTACGCCACCGAGCTGCTCGGGCGCCTGCGCGCCGAGTACGGCGCGGGCGGCTTCGTGCACATGGGCCAGGGCAAGTGGTACCCGGGCGAGCAGTTGCCGCGCTGGGCGCTCTCGATGTTCTGGCGCGCCGACGGCGAGACCCTCTGGCACAACCCGGCGCTGCTGGCCGACGAGCGCGACGATGCGCAATACACCAGCGACGACGCGCGCCGCTTCACGCAGGCGCTGGCGCGCAAGCTCGGCCTGTCCACCCAGTACATCACGCCGGGCTACGAGGACACCTGGTACTACCTCTGGCGCGAGCGCCGCCTGCCGGTGAACGTGGACCCGTTCGACAGCAAACTGGACGACGAGCTCGAACGCGCCCGCCTGCGCCGCGTCTTCAGCCAGGGGCTGGACGCCACCGTGGGCTACGTGCTGCCGCTGCAGGCCTCGGGCCGCAACGGCACGCTCTCGAACAACGGCAAGAGCGGCTACCCGCGCATCTCGGGCACGGTGTGGTCCACCGGGCCGTGGTTCTTCCGCGACGAGCGCATGTACCTGATCCCCGGCGACTCGCCCATGGGTTACCGCCTGCCGCTGGACTCGCTGCCCTGGGTCTCCGCCGGCGACTACCCGTACCACATCGAGCAAGACCCGCACTCCGCGCGCGACCCGTTGCCGCGCGGCGCGGCGGTGAAGCACCAGGTGTCGCCGCACCAGGTCGGCGGCGGTTTCGCCGAAGGCGGCACGGTGTCGATGCAAGGCATGGACTTCGACCCCGACGCCGAGACGGTGGAAGGCCTGCGCCCGGGCCAGCCTGCGCCGGGCTCGGCGCCGGCACAGGCCCTGGCGGCGAAGTTTCCGCAGCGCGGCGAATCGGCCGCCTGGCTCACGCGCACCGCGCTGTGCGTGGAAGCGCGCGACCCGCACCGTTCCAACGGCCCCAAGGCCGAGAAGGCCGGCGGCGGCAAGACCCAGCACCTCTACATCTTCATGCCGCCCATGGCGCTGCTGGAGGACTACCTCGACCTGCTCGCCGCCGTGGAGGCCACGGCCGAGAAGCTGGGCATGCGCATCGTGCTCGAAGGCTACCCGCCGCCGCGCGACCCGCGCCTGAAGATGCTGCAGGTGACGCCCGACCCGGGCGTGATCGAGGTCAACATCCACCCCGCGCACAACTGGGGCGAGCTGGTCGAGCACACAGAGTTCCTCTACGAGGCCGCGCACCAGACGCGCCTGTGCGCCGAAAAGTTCATGACCGACGGCCGCCACACCGGCACCGGGGGCGGCAACCACTTCGTGCTCGGCGGAGCCACGCCGTCGGACTCGCCCTTCCTGCGCCGGCCCGAGCTGCTCGGCAGCCTGCTGGCCTACTGGCACAACCACCCCTCGCTGTCCTACCTGTTCAGCGGCCTGTTCATCGGCCCGACCAGCCAGGCGCCGCGCGTGGACGAGGCGCGCAACGACCAGCTCTACGAGCTGGAGATCGCGCTCGCGCAGATCGGGCAGAACCGCCAGACCTACGGCGAAGACATGCCGCCCTGGATGGTGGACCGCACGCTGCGCAACATCCTGATCGACGTCACCGGCAACACCCACCGCAGCGAGTTCTGCATCGACAAGCTCTACTCGCCCGACGGCCCCACCGGCCGCCTGGGCCTGCTGGAGCTGCGCGCCTTCGAGATGCCGCCGCACGCGCGCATGAGCATCGCGCAGCAATTGCTGCTGCGCGCCATGATCGCGCGCTTCTGGAAACAGCCCTGGCAGGGCCGGCTCACGCGCTGGGGCACCGAGTTGCACGACCGCTGCCTGCTGCCCACCTTCGTGCGCATGGACTTCGAGGACGTGCTCACCGACATGGCCGACGCGGGCTACGCCTTCGACATGGCGTGGTTCGAGCCTCACTTCGAGTTCCGCTTCCCGCTGGTGGGCGAGGTCGCCGCGCGCGGCATCGAACTGACCATCCGCAGCGCACTGGAACCCTGGCACGTGATGGGCGAGGAAGGCGCGGTCGGCGGCACGGTGCGCTACGTGGACTCCTCGCTCGAACGCGTGGAAGTGCGCGTGAGCGGCTTCAACGACAGCCGCCATGTGATCACCTGCAACGGCCGCGCCCTGCCCCTGCAGAGCACCGGCACCGCGGGCGAGTACGTGGCGGGCGTGCGCTACAAGGCCTGGAGCCCGCCGTCGGCGCTGCACCCGTCGATCGCCGCGCACGCGCCGCTGACCTTCGACATCGTCGACACCTGGCTCCAGCGCTCCATGGGCGGCTGCCAGTACCACGTGGCCCACCCCGGCGGCCGCAACTACGACACCTTCCCGGTCAACGCCTACGAGGCGGAGAGCCGCCGGCTCTCGCGCTTCTTCCAGATGGGGCACACGCCCGGCCGCATGGACGTCACCCCGGCCCAGCACAGCCGCGAGTTCCCGTTCACGCTCGACCTGCGGACCTGAGCATGGCCTGCCCGCGCCGGAAAACCCCTGTTTGAAGGATGCAACACCGCGATTCACGGCCGCCCGGTCCGCCCGCACCCCAGCGGGCATACTCTAAGCCCGTGAATCCCGAATCCACCGAATCCCTCTTTGCCCAGCTGCGGCCCGACACGCCCGGTGAGTGGGCGCTCTCTCTTTCCGTGCCGGCCGACGCGGGTCACCGCGACGAACTGCGCGCGGGCGGGGACCCGGAGGCCGCGGCACTGTCCGGGCCCTGGGCCAGCTTTTTCGAGCACATCGGCGCCGACGGCTTCAACGACCTGAACCGCCGCGCCGAGAACCTCGAGCGCCAGATCCGCGACAACGGCGTGACCTACAACGTCTACGCCGACGCCTCCACCGGGCTGGAACGCCCCTGGTCACTGGACCTCTTTCCCAAGCTCATCGGCCCGCAGGACTGGGCCCAGATCGAGACCGGCGTGCTGCAGCGCACGCGCCTGCTCAACGCCATGATGGCCGACCTGTACGGCGAGCGCGAACTGCTCAAGCGCGCGCTGCTGCCGGCCGCGCTGGTGCAAGGCCACCCGGGTTACCTGCGCTCGATGCAGGGCGTTCGCCCGCCGGGCGACACCTGGCTGCACATCGTGGGCTTCGACCTCGCCCAGGGGCCGGACGGCCGCTGGTGGGTGGTCGGCCAGCGCACCCAGGCACCCTCGGGCCTGGGCTACCTGCTGGAGAACCGCATCGCCATCGGGCGCCAGTTCCCCAAGGCCTTCGCCGGCATGAAGGTGCAGCGCCTGGCCGCGAGCTACCGCGCGCTCATGGACGGCATCAAGCACATGGCGCCAGAAGGCGAGAACGCGCGCATCGCCCTGCTCACGCCCGGCCCCTACAACGAGACCTACTTCGAGCACGCCTACCTCGCGCGCTACCTCGGCCTCACGCTGGTGGAGGGCAACGACCTCACCGTGCGCGACCAGCGCCTGTTCCTCAAGACGCTCAGCGGCCTGGAGCCGGTGCATGCACTCATCAAGCGGCTGGACGACGAGTGGCTGGACCCGCTGGAACTGCGCTCCGATTCGCGCCTGGGCGTGCCCGGTCTGCTGCAGGTGCTGCGCGCGGGCAACCTGCTGCTGGCCAACGCGCCCGGCTCGGCGCCGCTGGAATCGAGCGCGCTGCTGGGCTTCCTGCCGGCCATCAGCCGCCACCTGCTGGGCGAAGAACTGAGCCTGCCCTCGCTTGCCACCTGGTGGTGCGGCGAAGACGCCGCCATGCGCGAGGTGCTGCCCCTGCTGCGCGACAGCGTGATCAAGCCCACCTACCCGCGCTCCGGCCTGGACACCGTGATGGGCCAGAGCCTGAGCGAGCGCGAGCTCGACGAGTGGTCGGGCCGCATGGCGCGCCATGCCGACGACTACACCGTGCAGTCCTGGCTGCCGCTGTCGCAGACGCCGACCTGGCGCGGCGAGCGGCTGATGCCCCGCTCGGCGATGCTGCGCGTGTTCGCGCTGGCCGATGGCCCGCATTCCTGGCGCGTGCTGCCCGGCGGCATGGTGCGGCTGGCGCCGCGTGGCCAGCTCATCGCGGCCATGCAGCGCGGCGGCAGCAGCGCCGACTGCTGGGTGCTCACCGACGGCCCGGTGGACCACACCAGCCTGCTGCAGTCCGCCCCGAGCACACTCACGCTGGCCCAGCAGAAGCGGCCCGTGACCAGCCGCGCCGCCGAAAACCTCTTCTGGCTCGGCCGCTACACCGAGCGCGCCGAGAACAGCGTGCGCCTCGCGCAGATCGTGCTCAACCACCTCGGCGGTGAAGAACCCAGCTCGCGCGCCCTGATGGCCTGGCTCTCCGCCATGGCGCGCGAGAACGCCCTGGTGCTGCCCGACGTGCCGACCGCCGCGCTCTCGGCGCGCGTGTTCTCGCGCAGCCTCATCGCCGCGCTCTCGCCCGCGCCCGGCGACGCGCTGGCCGCACAGTCCTTCAGCGTGGGCTTCAACCTGCGCGCGCTCAAGGCCGCCGCCGCGCAGGTGCGCGAGCGCCTGTCGCAGGAGCACTGGAACCTGATCGAGCGCACAGAAGCCAGTTTCGCGCGCGACTGCGCCGCCCTGTCGACCGATGCCGAGTACGCCACCGCCGAAGCCATCAACACACTGCAGAACGCCAGCGAACTGCTCGCCGCCATCACCGGCTCGCAGACCGACCGCATGGTGCGCGACGACGGCTGGCGCCTGCTCTCCATGGGCCGCCACATCGAGCGCTTGATCACGCTGGCGCGCGCGCTGTCGCTCGCGCTCGAACACGGCTGCGTGCACGACGCGGCCGGCTTCGAGGCCGTGGTCGCGCTGTTCGACAGCACCATCACCTTCCACGCCCAGTACCAGCAGCGGCGCGACATGGTGGCGCTGATCGACCTGCTGGTGATGGACCGCGACAACCCGCGCTCGCTCGCCTGGGTGGTGCAGACGCTGCGCTCGCGCCTGGCCAAGCTCTCGCACAGCGCGACGCCGCAGGACGCCGTGCTCGCGCGCGGCCTGCCCAACCCCGACACCTGGGTGCTGCCCGACCTGAGCAACTGGCAGCGCAGCCCCGACGGCCAGCGCGTCTGGAGCGACCTGGCCGCGCTGCTCGACGACTGCGAGGCCGCGGCGATCGAACTCTCCGACGAGATCACGCGCCTGCACTTCAGCCACGCGGACCAGCGCAACCAATCGCTCGGAGCCTGACATGCTCCTGCGCATCCTGCACCGCACCCGCTACCGCTACCACGGCGCGATCGACATGGCACAGCACATGGTGCACCTGCGGCCGGTGGACACGGCCTCGCAGCGCGTGCGCTCGCACGAGCTTCGCATCGATCCGGAGCCGGCCGCGCGCAGCGAGACCACCGACGTGTTCGGCAACCAGCGCACCTTCTTCTCGCTGCAGTCCGTCCACAGCATGCTGACCGTGGAGGCCGACAGCCTGGTCGACACGCAGGCGCCCGAGCCCCTGCCCGAAGGCCCGCCCTGGCGCGCCATGAACTGGGAGCGCGTGCGCGAGCATTTCCACTACCGCGCCCAGGCCCCATTCGACGCGGCGAGCGAGTTCCTGTTCGCCTCGCCCCATGTGCCGCGCGACGACGCCTTCGCCGCCTTCGCCCGCCCGGCCTTCAAGCCCGGCCTGCCAGTGCTGGAGGCGGCCCGCGCGCTGATGGAGCGCATCCACACCGAGCTCGAGTACGAAACCCACAGCACCGAAGTCAGCACCCCGGCGCTCGACGCGCTGGCGCAAGGCAAGGGGGTGTGCCAGGACTTCGCCCACATCATGCTGGGCTGCCTGCGCTCGCTCGGCCTGCCCGCGCGCTACGTCAGCGGCTACCTGCTCACGCGCCCGCCGCCCGGCAAGCCGCGCCTGATCGGTGCCGATGCCTCGCACGCCTGGGTCTCGGTGTACGTGCCCGTTCCGGAGACCACCGATGGACCCGGCGCCTGGTTCGACTTCGACCCCACCAACAACCGCTGCGGCCGGGGCAGCCCGGGCGAAGATTACGTGACCCTGGCCATGGGACGCGACTTCTCGGACGTCTCGCCCATGCGCGGGGTGATCCAGAGCGGTGCGCGGCACACGCTGTCGGTGGCCGTGACGGTGGCGCCGCCCGATGAACTCGAACAGCTTCAGGCCGCCGAAGACGCCTGACCCCCGTCGATAGAATGGGCCGCTCATTCTTCAGGAGCGTTCCATGAGCATTTACGACAAGCTGACCCAACTCGGCATCTCCCTGCCGCCCGTGGCCGTGCCCGCCGCGGCGTACGTGCCCTTCGTGCAGACCGGCAAGCTGATCTTCCTGAGCGGGCACATCGCCAAGAAAGAGGGCAAGCCCTGGGTCGGCCAGCTGGGTCTGACCATGACCACCGACGAAGCCAAGCCCGCCGCCCGCGCCGTGGCCATCGACCTGCTGGGCACCCTGGACGCCGCCTGCCGCGCCGCCGGCACCGATCTCGATGGTGTCAAGCGCATCGTGAAGGTGCTCAGCCTGGTGAACTCGACCGCCACCTACACCGAGCAGCACCTGGTCACCAACGGCTGCAGCGAGCTGATCGGCGAGGTGTTCGGCGCGGCGACGGGCGCGCACGCGCGCAGCGCCTTCGGCGTGGCTCAGTTGCCCCTGGGCGCCTGTGTCGAGATCGAGCTGATCGCGGAACTGAAGTAACCTCCCGCGCGCCTGCGGCGCGGGGGATCACTTCTTCCTGCGTTCGTTGGCGCGCCGCACCTGGCGGCTCTGGGTAACCTGCGTGATCGCCGCGTCCTTGCTGGCGCGGCGCCGGGCAAAGTGGCGCGTGGCGAAACGCGCAATGCCAAAGGCCACGGCCGCCATCACGGCCGCGATCACGATCCCCGTCCATTCGCTGTTGTTCATCTTCAGATCACCTGCGTCATTTCATTCCAGTCCGGCGGGCTTCAGGAAGCGCTCGAACCGCGCGAGCTCCTCGTCCAGCGCGCGCCGGAAACCGGCATCGCGGGGGCGTGCCCCGACAAACCCCAGCTCGTGCCGAAGCTGACCGCGCTCCAGGCGCAGGTTGGCCCAGCCCACCATGCGCTCGCCCCACAGCACCGGCAGGGCGTAGTGGCCCATGGTGCGTTTCGGCGCCGGCACATAGGCTTCAAAGCGATACGCCCAGTCCCACAGCATCTCGAAGCGCCGTCGGTCCCACACCACAGGGTCGAACGGCGCGAGCAGCCGCACCTCCTCACCGGGCTGGTGGCGGCGCGAGGTCGGGTTTTCATCGGCCGGCCAGAACCAGGTGGTGCCATCGATCACGGCATGGCCATAGCGCTCGCGCGCGGTCTTCACCACGGCGCGCGCTTCGGCCGACAGGTGATTGGCGCCATAGCGCAGCAAGGTGACCAGGTAACCGAGGCTGGGGGCCGGGATGGGCGCGTACAGCGCCACGATGACATCGACCAAGGCCTGGGCCCGCGCCAGGCGCGCCGCCGGGCTGTCGTCCTGCTCGGTGTGCCGCATCGCCTCGTACACCCGGGTGCCCGATTCACGGCGGCGCACGCGCAGCCAGCCGTGGTGGTGCATGTCGTCGAGCAGCCGGGTGCTGGCGTTGAGCTCCCCGCCCCAGTAGCCGGCCACGCGGCCATGGTGCACAAAGGCCTCGCCCACATCGCGCGGGTGGACCACGCCACGCTCCTGCACGAAGGCCAGCACCTCGCGCGCTCGGTCCGTGGTGGCCGCGTCCCAGGGTCGGCGCAGCGTGCGCGGGTGCAGCAGCGCCAGCATCTCGCGCGGCACGAAGCCGTAGTTGACGAAGGCGTCTTCTTCCACGCCCAGCCGCTCGTAACGGCGCTCCAGGTCGCCGACGCGGTAGTCGCGCACCCGCTGGTAGAGGATGAGGTCCTGTGCGCGCGCTGGGGCGCGCATCGGATCGGCCTGCACGAAACCGAGCCGGCGGATCGCGGCCGGCAAGGTCACGGGTTTGAACAGGCTGCGCGCGATCGCATAGCGGCGCAGCTCGGCCAGGGTGGGCGAGCGCGCCATCTTCGCCTTACTCCACCCGCGTGATGCGGTTGGGCTTGAAGCCCAGGTCCGCGGCCTTGCCCTTGCGGGCCCGTGCGGCGCGCGCGTTGTTGAGGCTTCGGATTTCCAGCGTTTCCTCGCGCTCCTTGCCGCCGCGACCGATGCCTTCGATCTTCACGCTGCGGGTGTAGGCCGCGGCGCCGGCCAAGGTGTCCTTGGCCTCGAGGTCGATCAGCATCAGGCCGCGACCGCCCTTCTCCATCAGCTTGAGTTCGCCGATCTCGAAGGTGAGGATGCGCCCACCGGTGGAGGCGCAGCACACGTGCGTGGCAGGCACCAGCGGCACGCCGCCAGACGTGAAGGCCGCGTGCGACGGCGCGCACGGCGTTTCACCTTCGCCGAGGTTGAGGAAGGTCTTGCCGCCGCGCTGGCGCGAGACCATGTTCTCCACCGTGGCCAGGAAGCCGTAACCGCCGCTGCTGCTGAGCAGCAGCGCGGCGTTGGCCGGGCCGGCGAAGTAGTGCAGCGGCTGCGTGCCGCTTTCCAGCTCGATCAGCGTGGTGATGGGCTGGCCGTCGCCGCGCGCGCCCGGCAGGCTGGCCACGGGCACCGAGTACACGCGCCCGTTGCTGCCGAAGGTGATGAGCGTGTCCACCGTGCGGCACTCGAAGGTGCCGTACAGGCCATCACCGGCCTTGAACGCGAAGCTGCCGGCCTCGTGGCCGTGGCCGGTGCGTGCGCGCACCCAGCCCTTGCTGGAAATCACCACGGTCACCGGCTCGTCCACCACCTTGATCTCGGCCACGGCCTTTTTCTCGGCCTGGATCAGGGTGCGGCGCTCGTCGGCGAAGGTCTTGGCGTCGGCCTCGATCTCCTTGACCATCAGGCGCTTCAGGCTGCCGGGGTTGCCCAGAATGTCTTCGAGCTTGCCCTGCTCTTCGCGCAATTCCTTGAGCTCCTGCTCGATCTTGATGGCTTCGAGCCGCGCGAGCTGGCGCAGGCGGATTTCAAGGATGTCCTCGGCCTGCCGGTCGCTGAGCTTGAAGCGCTCGATCAGCGCGGCCTTGGGCTCGTCGCTGTGGCGGATGATGCGGATCACCTCGTCGATGTTGAGCAGCACCAGCTGCCGGCCTTCGAGGATGTGGATGCGGTCGAGCACCTTGGTGAGGCGGTGCTGCGAGCGGCGGGTGATGGTGCCCTGGCGGAATTCGATCCACTCGGTGAGCATCTGCCGCAGCGACTTCTGCGTCGGCCGGCCGTCGAGCCCCACCATGGTGAGGTTGATCGGCGCCGACGTTTCCAGGCTGGTGTGGGCCAGCAGCGCGGTGATGAGCTCCTGCTGCTCGATGCGGCTGCTCTTGGGCTCGAACAGCAGGCGCACGGGCGCGTCCTTGCTCGACTCGTCGCGCACGCCGTCGAGCACCATGAGGATGCTGGCCTTGAGCTGCGTCTGCTCCTGCGTCAGCGCCTTCTTGCCGGCCTTCACCTTGGGGTTGGTGAGTTCCTCGATCTCTTCGAGCACGCGCTGCGTGCTCACGCCCGGCGGCAGCTCGGTCACCACAAGCTGCCACTGGCCGCGAGCAAGGTCTTCGATCTTCCAGCGCGCGCGCACCTTGAGGCTGCCGCGGCCGGTGCGGTAGGCATCGGCGATGTCGCTGGCCGGGCTGATGATCTGGCCGCCGCCGGGGTAGTCGGGCCCGGGCAGCAGCGTGAGCAGCTCGTCGTCGGCCAGCTTGGGGTTCTTCACCAGCGCCACGCAGGCGTCGGCCACTTCGCGCAGGTTGTGGCTGGGAATCTCGGTGGCCAGGCCCACGGCGATGCCGCTGGCGCCGTTGAGCAGGTTGAACGGCAGGCGTGCCGGCAACTGCTTGGGCTCGACGGTGGAGCCGTCGTAGTTGGGCACGAAGTCCACCGTGCCTTCGTCGATCTCGTCGAGCAGCAGGGTGGTGATCCGGGACAGCCGGGCTTCGGTGTACCGCATGGCAGCGGCGCCGTCGCCGTCGCGCGAGCCGAAGTTGCCCTGGCCGTCGATCAGCGGGTAGCGCTGCGCGAAGTCCTGCGCCATGCGCACCAGCGCGTCGTAGGCGGCCTGGTCACCATGCGGGTGGAAGCGGCCCAGCACGTCACCGACCACGCGCGCACTTTTCACGGGGCGCGCGGCGGTGTTGCGATTGGGCCCGCTGAAGCCCAGGCCCATGCGGTCCATGCTGTAGAGGATGCGGCGCTGCACCGGCTTCTGGCCGTCGCACACGTCGGGCAGCGCCCGGCCTTTCACGACCGAGAGCGCGTATTCGAGGTAGGCGCGCTGCGCGTAGTTCGCCAGATTGTCTTCAGGCTCTGGGGAGCTCAGGGGCAAGTCTTCGGTGGTGCTGTCCATGGCAATTCAATCAATTCAATAAGGAGACCGTCATCGAGTCAGGGCGAGCGCAATCCGCACCACCACCCAGACCATGATCAAGCCAAACACGATCCAGAGGCCGCGCATGGCAGATCGGAACTGCTGCATGCTCCGGTTGCCGCGCGCCACGAAATGCGCCGCACTGGCCTGCGAGGTCGACTGCATGCGCTCGAGCTCGATAGCGACACGGCTGTTCAGCGCGGCGAGTCGTTCAGGGTCCGGAAGGGCTCCCGAACCGATGCGCTGCAATTCTTCCAGTGACCGATCCACGTCCTGCATGGCGTCGGCCGCTTCGCGCTGCAAGCGCCGGGATTCCCGAGCCTCTGCAATCGGCTCGGCGTGATGCCAGCCCTCAACCAGCGGTGCGCCATGGCGTGTGCCGATGTGGCGGACGGCCTGCAACACGGTGTGTGGGTTGTCGTCCAGAAAGGCCAGCGAGATCCCGATCACCGGGACCTTGCGAGGCATGCGAACAATGGGCCAGAGGAAGCACACCATCCACCAACGCGGCGGCAGCAGCTGCAGATAGGCGTCGTCCGTCGCCAGCATCAGTTGCCATTGCTTGCTTCCCTTCACCTCGATGGCTTGCAGATCGACACCTTGCACATGCGACCAAGGCATCAAGGGCAACAACGGCATCTGAAGACCCAGCGGCCCGATCTGCAGCAAGGCCTGGCCCTGCAACGCTCGAAAACCGAGAGGCAACAATGCCAGCCAGGCCAATGCGAAAAGCAGCCCGACGCCACCCACGGCCATGGCCTTGCCGCGTTGGCCGGTATGCCAGAGGTCGGGCAACATCCAGTAAAAGACGGCCAGCAGGACAACAGCGAGGAACAGCGTGAACACGCCCCACTTGAACCAGCGCAGGCCCACATCGCGTTCAAAGCCTCGATACGCCTCGCCCTCGCGCTGATGCGCCGATTCGCGCTGCTTCTTGGCCTGGTCCATGCGGCGATCGCCCCAGACCGCCAGTGCCAGGGCGGTCACCAGAAGGCACAACGCCAAACCCGCTTCCGGCCAATCCCGGTCACCCAGCTGGATGACCATCCACATCGTGGCAAACAGCACCACCACGATGCCGCTCAGGCGCGCGAGCGAAAACCCCAGCATCAGATGTCCACTTCCACCGAGTCGCCGTGCAACTCCATCAACTCGCGGCGCGAGGCGGCTTCGCCCTTGCCCATGAGCTTGGTGATGAGCGCTTCGGTGCCGGCGAAGTCGACCGCGCCGAGCACCACCGGCATGAGGCGGCGCGTGTCGGGGTTGAGGGTGGTGTCCCAGAGCTGCTCGGCGCTCATTTCGCCCAGGCCTTTGAAGCGGCTGATCTGGCACTTCTCGGGCGCCACGCCGTCCTTGGCGGTCTTGTCGAGGATGGCGTGCAGCTCGCCTTCGTCCAGCGCGTACTGCTTGGCCGCCGGCTTCTTGCCGCGCGCGGGAATGTCCACGCGGAACAGCGGCGGGCGCGCCACGTAGACGTGGCCGGCTTCGATGAGCTTGGGAAAGTGGCGGAAGAACAGCGTGAGCAGCAGCACCTGGATGTGCGAGCCGTCGACGTCGGCGTCGGACAGGATGCAGACCTTGCCGTAGCGCAGGCCGCTCAGGTCGGGCGTGTCGTTCGGGCCGTGCGGGTCCACGCCGATCGCCACCGCGATGTCGTGGATTTCGGTGTTGGCGAACAGGCGGTCGCGCTCGACCTCCCAGGTGTTGAGCACCTTGCCGCGCAGCGGCAGCACGGCCTGGCTTTCCTTGTCGCGGCCCATCTTGGCACTGCCGCCGGCCGAATCGCCCTCGACCAGGAACACCTCGTTGTGCGCGAGGTCCTTGCTCTCGCAGTCGGTGAGCTTGCCGGGCAGCACGGCCACGCCCGAGCCCTTGCGCTTCTCGACCTTCTGACCGGCCTTCTGCCGCGACTGCGCGGCCTTGATGGCCAGCTCGGCGAGCTTCCTGCCGTAGTCCACGTGCTGGTTGAGCCAGAGTTCGAGCGCCGGGCGCACGAAGCTGCCGACCAGGCGCACGGCGTCGCGCGAGTTCAGGCGCTCCTTGATCTGGCCCTGGAACTGCGGGTCGAGCACCTTGGCAGAAAGCACATAGCTGGCGCGCGCGAACACGTCCTCGGGCAACAGCTTCACGCCCTTGGGCAACAGCGCGTGCAACTCGATGAAGCCCTTGACCGCCTGGAACAGGCCGTCGCGCAGACCGCTTTCGTGCGTGCCACCTGCGCTGGTGGGGATCAGGTTGACGTAGCTCTCGCGCACCGGCTGGCCGTCTTCGGTGAAGGCCACGCACCAGGCCGCGCCCTCGCCTTCGGCGAAGCTGTCGTGCCCGCTGTCGGCGAAGCCTTCGCCTTCAAACAGGGGAATGACCGGGTCACCGGTCAGGGTCTGTTGCAGGTAGTCGCGCAGGCCGCCCTTGTAGAGCCAGGTCTGGGTATCCCGGGTCTTCTCGTTCACCAGCGTCACGCTCACGCCGGGCATCAGCACGGCCTTGCTGCGCAGCAGGTGGGTGAGCTCGCCCATGGGCAAGGCGGCGGTTTCAAAGTACTTGGCGTCGGGCCAGGCGCGCACCGTGGTGCCCTGCTTGCGGTCGCCCTCGCCCTTGGGGGTGAGCACCAGCGGTTCGATCACGTCGCCCGCGGAAAAGGTCAATTTGGCCACCTGGCCCTCGCGGAAGCTGGTCACCTCCAGCCGGGTGGACAGCGCGTTGGTCACGCTCACGCCCACGCCGTGCAGGCCGCCGGAGAAGCTGTAGGCGCCGCCCTTGCCTTTGTCGAACTTGCCGCCGGCGTGCAGGCGGGTGAACACGAGCTCGACCACCGGGGCCTTTTCCTCGGGGTGCAGGCCGAACGGGATGCCCCGGCCGTCGTCTTCCACGCTGACCGAGTGGTCGGCGTGCAGCGTGACCTTGATCTTCTTGCCGTGCCCGGCCAGGGCCTCGTCGGCCGCGTTGTCCAGCACTTCCTGGATGATGTGCAGCGGGTTGTCGGTGCGGGTGTACATGCCCGGCCGCTGCTTGACCGGCTCCAGCCCCTTGAGGACGCGGATCGAGCCTTCGGAGTATTCGTTGGGTGTTTGGGTCGCCATGGGGGCGGATTGTATGCCCCAAAGACTGTATGCAAATACAGACTTCCCGGCACTGGCCGACGAGCGATGCACGCGCTTCATCAGTGGCGGTGGAAAATTTCAAGGGCGGCGGCCATGCCCGTGACAGGCAAGGCCCATCCTTCTTCGCTACAGTCCCCGGATGCCCTCGACCCCCACCCTTC
>NZ_JBWKZH010000018.1:0-87002 GCF_059424305.1 Hydrogenophaga sp. GW456-12-10-14-TSB4
ACCCTGAAGGAAGCCCAGCGCCGCGTGCTGTTCGCCTCCGTTCCCTGAACCCGTTTTTTCCGAAACCTGACCGCACCATGAAATTCACCACCTACCTGCGCGACGGCGCGCCCCGCCTGGCCGTCGTCGACGGCACCGACCTGATCGACCTGAACGACGCCCAGCCCCAGGTGCCCGCCGACCTGCGCACCGCGCTCAAGACGGGCGTGGATCTGCACGCCGCTGCGAACGCGGCGCTGGCCGCGAAGACCACCCGCCAGCCCCTGGCCGGCACCGCGCTCGCCCCGCTGGTGCCCGAACCCGGCAAGACCGTGTGCCTGGGCCTCAACTACTTCGATCACGCCAAGGAAGGCGGCCGCGAGAAGCCCGACTACCCCTGGTTCTTCTACCGCGGCAGTTCCTCGCTGATCGCGCACGGCGACGCCGGCGTGGTGCCCCGCGTCTCTGGCAAGTTCGACTACGAGGCCGAGCTGGCCGTGGTCATCGGCCGCCAGGTGCCGCGCCACACCACCCAGGCGGATGCGCTGGCCTATGTGTTCGGCTACAGCTGCTTCAACGACATGAGCGTGCGCGACTACCAGAAGCGCACGCCGCAGTGGACCATCGGCAAGAACTTCGACGGCACCGGCGGCTTCGGCCCGGTGCTGGTGACCGCCGACGAGCTGCCGCCTGGCGCCGCCGGCCTGAAGATCCAGGGCCGCCTCAACGGCCAGGTGATGCAGGACGCCAACACCAGCGACATGATCTTCAGCGTGGCCGAGACCATCGCGCTGCTGGCCGAGGTGCTGACGCTGGAAGCCGGCGACGTGATCGTGATGGGCACGCCCGCCGGGGTCGGCCAGGCGCGCACGCCGCCGGTGTGGATGAAGGCCGGTGACACCTTCGAGGTGGAGATCGAGCGCATCGGCACGCTGGTCAACCCCATCGTGAACGAACGGGCCTGACCATGCAACAGCAGCAGCGCGTCTTCGATGTCGCCATCGTGGGCTACGGGCCCTCGGGCGTGGTGGCCGCCGGCCTGCTGGGCCAGGCCGGCCTGAGCGTGTACGTGTGCGACCGGCTCACCGACGTGCACCAGATCCCGCGCGCCATCGCGCTGGACCACGAGATCATGCGGGTGTTCCAGCAGCTCGGCGTGGCTGATGCGGTGGCGCCGTTCTGCGAACCCTTCACGCCCTCGGAGTACTTCGGCGTGGACGGCCAGCTGATCCGCCGCATGACCATGGTGGCGCCGCCCTTCCCGCAGGGCCACACGCCGTCGATGGTGTTCACCCAGCCCGAGGTCGAGAAGATCCTGCGCGCGCGCGTCGCGCAACTGCCCAACGTGGTGGTGGAGCTCGGCGTGGAGATGACCGGCCTCACGCCGCACGACCAGGGCGTGGACCTGGCCATCGGCGATGTGCAGGGCGAGCCCACCCGCACGGTGCGCGCGCGGTACGCCATCGCCTGCGACGGTGGCTCCAGCGCGGTGCGCACCGCAATGGCCATGCCGCTGGAAGACCTGGACTTCGACGAACCCTGGCTGGTGGTGGACGTGCTCATGAACGAGCGCGGCCTGGCCAAGCTGCCCAAAGTGAGCGTGCAGTACTGCGAACCCGAGCGGCCCTGCACCTTGGTCATCGGCCCGAAAAACCACCGCCGCTGGGAAATCTCGCTCAACCCGGGCGAAGACCCGAAGCACGCGGCCACACCAGAAGAAACCTGGCGCCTGCTCTCGCGCTGGATCACGCCCGAGGACGGCACGCTGTGGCGCCAGTCGAGTTACCGCTTTCACGCGCTGGTGGCCCAGCAGTGGCGCCGGGGCCGCGTGTTCCTTGCGGGCGACGCGGCGCACATGCAACCGCCTTTTCTCGGTCAGGGCATGTGCCAGGGCATCCGCGACGTGAGCAACCTCGCGTGGAAACTCACGGCCGTGCTGCGCGGCGAGGTCAGCGGCGCGAGCGCCGAGGCCCTGCTCGACAGCTACGGCGACGAGCGCAAGGCCCACGTGCGCGAACTCACCAGCCGCATCAAGCACGTGGGCGCGGTGATCTGCGAGCGCGACCCGGTGAAGGCCCGCGAGCGCGACGCGGCGATGCTGGCCCAGTGCGGTGGCAAGGTGAAGGACACGCCGCGCCAGGACATCCTGCCGCCGCTGACCACCGGCTGGCTCGCCGCGCAGGACCACACCGCGCGCGGCAGCCTGTTCCCCCAACCCTGGATGCTCAGCGGCCCCCAGCGCCAGCGCATGGACGCCATCGCCGGCAACGGCTGGCGGCTGGTGCTGGCCCCCGGTCAGGCGGTGCCCGGCATCGTGGGTGCCCTGCCCTGGCTGCGGGGTGTGGTGCTGGGCACAGTGGACGCGCTGGAGACCGACGGCGTGGCCGAGGCCTGGCTGCAGCGCCACCAGAGCGTGGCGGCGCTGGTGCGGCCGGACAACTATGTGTACGGCGTGGCCGGCACGGGCGAGGAGTTGGCAACGCTGGTCACCGAACTGGCCACCCGGCTGGGCGCGGCGGCCGAGGCCTGCCCGGCCTGAGGCGGTTCCACGAAAGGCGCCGCATGGGTTGGCATGGCACCCTCGGAGCGCGGATACTCGACGCACCACAGACGCAGCGTCCCATGCCCAACAGGAACACCATCGAGATCAAGGCCTTCCTGCCCGCGATCGACTTCGACCTGTCCCGGCGCTTCTACATCGACCTGGGCTTCACCGAGGCCTGGGCCTCGGAGCAGATGGCCTACCTGCACGCCGGCAGGAGCAGTTTTCTGCTGACGAAGTTCTACGTGAAGGACTTCGCCGAGAACCTCATGATGCACCTGCTGGTGGAGGACGTGGACGCGTGGTGGGCGCACGTCGAGGCGCAGCGGTTGAGAGAGCGCTACGGCGTGCGCGCCGAGCCACCCGAAGACCGGCCCTGGGGCATCCGCGACTTCATCCTGAACGACCCGGCGGGCGTGTTGTGGCGCATCGGGCAGGACATCGAAACAGCGTAGCCGGTCAGCAGATGCCTTTTCACACCTTCGAGAAATCCGGCTTCCTGCGCTCCATGAACGCTCCGAACGCCTCGCGCGCGGCCGGCTCGCCCAGCATGCGGCCAAAGCTGGCGCCTTCTTCGGCCATCACGGCCAGCACCTGCTGCGTCTGGTGCTTCTTCATCAGGCGCTTGGTTTCGATCAGCGCGCTCAGGGGCTTGGCCGCGAGCTTGCGCGCCACGGCCTGCGCATAGCCGGCCGCTTCCATCGGCGGCAGCACGCGGTTGACCAGACCCACCTCCAGCGCGGCTTCGGCCATGAAGGGCTCGCCCAGCAGCAATGCCTCGGCGGCACGGTGGTAGCCCAGCATCTGCGGCACCAGCAGGCTGGACGCGGCCTCGGGGCACAGGCCGAGGTTGACGAAGGGCATGGAGAAGGCGGCGTTGTCACCGGCGTAGACCAGGTCGCAATGGAACAGCATCGTGGTGCCCACGCCCACGGCCGGGCCGCACACCGCCGCCACCAGTGGCTTGGGGAACTGCGCGATGCCGCGCAGGAAGCGGAACACCGGCGAGTCGGTGCCGGCCGGCGGGTTGTTGAGGAAATCGGCAATGTCGTTGCCGGCGGAGAAGATGGTCTCGTTGCCCTGCAGAACGACACAGCGCACGGTGGCATCGTCCTGCGCGACCTGCAGCGCATCGGCCAGCTGGCCGTACATGGCGGCGGTGATGGAGTTCTTCTTGTCCGGGCGGTTGAACGTGAGGGTGCTGACGCCGGCTTCGGTGTGGACGAGGATGTCGCTCATGGGGTGTCTCAGGATGTGCGGGAAGGGACCCGCAAATTACCACGAACGGGCGTGCTTTTTTTGGGCGGCCCATCCAGGGGATGACCGGTGCGTGACAGGGTGTTTCCGGCCGCGCCCGGGACACGGCCCCCGCCTACACTTGCCGCTTCCGGGCGCCACGGCGGCGCCACTGCTCACAGGTGCCGTTCTTCCCATGCCAGCCCGACTTACCGCCCTCATCGTCCACGGCCTCGCCGGCGCGCTCGTCCTGTTGCTGACCGGCGCCCCCGCGCTGGCGCAGCAGGCCCCCGCCCCGACGGCCGAGCGCCCGCGCGTGGGCCTGGTGCTCTCGGGCGGGGGCGCGCGCGGGTTTGCGCACGTGGGCGTGCTCAAGGCGCTGGAGGCCGCGCGCGTGCCGGTGGACCTGATCGTGGGCACGTCGATGGGGGCGATCGTGGGCGGTCTGTACGCCAGCGGCATGACGGCGGACGAGCTGGAGCGCGAGATCCTGGCGGTGAACTGGGGCGACCTGTTCGACCGCCGCGAGCCGCGCCAGCTGCTCTCGCAACGCCGCAAGGAAGAAGACTTCGAGCTCTCCCCGGTGCTGATGCTGGGTTTTCGCGACGGCGCCTTCGTGCTGCCCACGGGCGCGGTCTCCACGCGCTCGTTGGAGATGCTGCTGCGGCGCTACACGCTGTCCACGCGCCACCTGGCGAACTTCGACGGCCTGCCCACGCCGTTTCGCGCGGTGGCCACCGACATGGAGACCGGCAAGCCCGTGGTGCTGGACCACGGCGACCTGGCGGCCGCGTTGCGCGCGAGCATGTCGGTGCCGGGCGTGTTCTCGCCGCTGGCGGTGGACGGGCGCATCCTGGGCGACGGCGGGCTGGTGGACAACCTGCCGGTGGCCGTGGCGCGCCGCATGGGGGCGGACGTGGTGATCGCGGTCAACATCGGCACGCCGCTGGCCGGGCGCGAGACGCTGGGCAGCGTGGTGGGCATCACCACGCAGATGGTGAACATCCTGACCGAGCAGAACGTGCAGGCCAGCATCGCCACGCTGACGCCGAACGACCTGCTGCTGACGCCGCCGCTGGGGCAACTCACCTCCTCCGATTTCGGCAAGGCCCCCGAGCTGGTGAAGATCGGCAACGACTACGCCAAGACGGTGGGGGATGCGCTGGCGCGCTTCTCGGCGGATGCGCCGCGCTACCAGCGCTGGGTGGCCGCGCGCGAGGCGCAGGAGAAGGCCAACACGGGGCGCATCGGCACCGTGGCCTCGGTGACCTTCGAGGGCGTGAACGAGATCCGCGCCGAACGCCTGGCCACCGCGCTGGACACCTCGGAAGGCCAGCGGCTGGACGTGCCCAAGCTCGAGAACGACCTGCAGCGCCTCGCGGCCATGGGCGACTTCGAGGCCGTGGACTACACCCTGACGCGGCGCGAGGACGGCGCCGAGGACCTCAAGGTGCACCTGCGCGAGAACGCCTGGGGGCCGAACTACCTGCGCGTGGGGCTGGACCTGCGCACCGACTTCCAGGGCCAGGGCGCGTTCAACCTGCGCATCAGCCACAACCGGCACTGGCTCAACGACACCGGCGCCGAGTGGCGCAACCGCGTGCAGGTGGGCGAGACGCTGGGCCTCTACTCCGAGATCTACCAGCCCCTGACCCTGCGCAGCGACCGTTTCGCGGCCGCCTACGTGGACGCGAACCTGCGCAAGGTGGAGCTGTTCGGCACCGACGGCGAAGCCCTGGCGCTGGCGCAGCGGCAGAGCCTGCGCGTGGGCGCCGACATCGGCTGGCCCATGGGCCTGCTCGGCAATGTGGGCGACATGCGCGTGGGCGTGATGGCGGCGCAGCGCAAGGTGACGCCGGAGCTGGTCGCGGCCAGCATCGCGAACAGCACCACCTCGCTGAAGTGGCGCGAGGTCGGCCTGCGCGGTGCGGTGATCGCCGATCAGCTGGACTACGCCAACTTCCCGTCGCACGGCTACCGCGCGCAGGGCGAGGTGGTGTTCGGCCGGCGCAGTTTCGACGGCGCGCACAGCAGCAGCTTCACCAGCTTCGAGGGCACGGCCACGGCGGTGACGAGCTGGGGGCCGCACACCATCAATCTCGGCGCGCGGCTCGCCAAGACCAACCAGATCCCGCTGGGCGCGATCGACGAGTATTCGCTCGGGGGTTTCCAGCAGCTCTCGGGCTACCGCGTGGGCCAGGTGGCGGGCAACTACCTGGTGTTCGGCCGCCTCACCTACTACCAGCGCCTGCCCTGGAGCGTGGGCGTGGCGCGCGCCCTGTTCGTGGGCGGCTCGCTGGAAGCCGGCAACGCCTGGACGGCGCGCCGCGACATCTCGCTGGGCGATCTGCGCGCGGGCTCCAGCCTGTTCGTGGGCGCGGACACCGGCATCGGCCCGCTCTACCTGAGCATCGTGAGCGCGCCGCGCGGCTACACCGGGCTTTATCTGTTCCTGGGCAGACCCTGAGCGCGGGTCACTCCTTGTAGTAAACGATCTGGTGCGTGGTGGCCAGCAACACGCCGGCCTCGTTCCAGAGCTGCGCGCTCTGGTCGAAAAAGCCATTGCGGAACGCCTGGCCGCGCGCCTGGGCCAACAGCCAGCCGCTGCCGGTGGCCGTGTGCTCGGCCGAGCCGGCGTGGAAGTACACCGTCATCGACACCGTGCCCGTGGGCACGGGCTTGGCGCGGCGCAGCCAGACGCGCGGGTAGAACACATCGGCCAGCGCGGACAGGCTGGTGAAGTCGAGCCCGCGCTGCGGTTCGTCGCGCACCCACATCTGGATCAGACTGGTGTCGCCCTGGCCGTCCCAGCGCTCGGGGATGGTGCCGGTGATGAAGCGCATGGCGTAGCGCTGGGGCCAGGCCACCTGCGGCGCGATGGTGGCCTGCGCGACGCTCTCGGGTGCGGGCACGGCGGGCAGGGGTTCGTCGTCCACACCCCAGGTCTCGCGCCGCACGGCGGTGACGGCCGTGCCGGTAAGCACCGTGGCGGGCACGCCGTCGGCGCCGGGCTGGGTGATTTCCAGCACCCAGTGCTGGGTGGAGCGGTTGGTGCGCACCGGCCGCGCTTCGATGGCGAAGTCGCCGTCGGCCAGCGCGGCAGCGTAGTTCACCGTGAGCGAGATCGGCTCGCCCAGGCGCTCGGGGTGCTGCATCACCGACTGCATGGCCGCGGCGGCCGTGATGCCCCCGAACGGCCCCACCATGTTGGCGTAGGCGGGCGAGGTGGCGCCGCGGTATTGATGAGCGCCGGTGGGGTGCAGCGCAACGGCCTGGTCGAGCGCGTGCATGCTCAGACCCGCTCGAAGATGCCTGCGGCGCCCTGGCCCATGCCGACGCACATCGTGACCATGCCGTACTTCTTGTTGTGCCGCTTGAGCGCGTGCACCACGGTGGCCGAGCGGATGGCGCCGGTGGCGCCCAGCGGGTGGCCCAGCGCGATGGCACCGCCCATGGGGTTGACCTTGCTCGGGTCCAGGCCCAGGGTGTTGATGACGGCGAGCGACTGCGCGGCGAAAGCCTCGTTGAGCTCGATCCAGTCGATCTGGTCCTGCGTGAGGCCGGCGGACTTCAGCGCGGCGGGAATGGCCTCGATCGGGCCGATGCCCATCAGGTGCGGCGGCACGCCGCGCGAGGCGTAGCTCACGAAACGCGCCAGCGGCGTGAGGCCGAAGCGCTTGATGGCCGCTTCGCTGGCCAGGATGAGCGCGCCCGCGCCGTCGCTGGTCTGCGAGCTGTTGCCGGCGGTGACCGAGCCGCGCGCGGCGAACACGGTGCGCAGCTTGGCCAGTCCTTCAATGGAGGTGTCGGACCGCGCGCCTTCGTCCAGGCTCACGGTGCGCGTGCTCGTGCTGACTTCGGCGCTTTCCAGATTGACGCTGCGTTCGGTCACTTCCACCGGTGTGATCTCGTCGCTGAACTCGCCGTTCTTCATGGCCAGCACGGCGCGCTGGTGCGACTGCAGGGCGAAGGCGTCCTGCGCCTCGCGCGAGACCTTCCACTTCTGCGCCACCTTCTCGGCCGTGAGGCCCATGCCGTAGGCGATGCCGTAGCTCTCCACGTCGTCGGTGTTGCGGAAGATGGTGGGCGAGAGGCTGGGCGAGTTGCCCATCATGGGCACCATGCTCATGCTCTCGGTGCCGGCGGCAATCATCACGTCGGCCTCGCCCACACGGATGCGGTCGGCCGCCATCTGCACGGCCGAGAGGCCGGAGGCGCAGAAGCGGTTGACGGTGATGCCACCCACGCTGTTGGGCAGGCCGGCCAGGATGGCGCCGATGCGCGCCACGTTCAGGCCCTGCTGCGCTTCGGGAATGGCGCAGCCGCAGATCACGTCCTCGATGGCCTTGGGGTCCAGGCCCGGGGCCTGCGCGAGCGCCGAGCGCAGCGCGAGGGCGAGCATGTCGTCCGGGCGCAGGTGCTTGAAGGAACCCTTGTGCGAACGGCCGATGGGGGTGCGGGTGGCGGCGACGATGTAGGCGTCTTGAATCTGTTTGCTCATGTCGTGTCCTTAGTTGCGCACAGGCTTGCCGGTGTTGAGCATGCCCAGGATGCGTTCCTGCGTCTTGGGGTGCACGATCAGCGAGCAGAAGGCCTGGCGCTCCAGCGTCATCAGGTAGTCCTCGTTCACCAGCGTGCCGGGCTCGACGTCGCCGCCGGTCACCACGTTGGCGATCAGCGAGGCGATGTGGAAGTCGTGCTGGCTGATGAAACCGCCGTCGCGCATGTTGACCAGGCTGCCCAGGATGGTGGCCTTGCCATCGCGGCCGGCCACCGGGAACAGGCGCTTGTGCGGTGCGCGGTAGCCGCCGTTGAACAGGCCCTTGGCTTCGTTGATGGCCACGTACAGCAGCTCGTCCTTGTGCGGCACGATCACGTCGGAGTGCAGCACGTAGCCGAGCTGGCGCGACTCGATGGCGCTGGTGCCCACCTTGGCCATGGCAGCGGCGGTGAAGCCTTCGGTGAGGAAGGGCAGCAGGTCCTTGCCCGTGGAGGTCTCGGCGTTCTCGGCCGCGCGGCGCGCGATGTAGGTCAGGCCGCCGGCGCCGGGCACCAGGCCCACGCCGACTTCCACCAGGCCGATGTAGCTTTCCATATGCACCACGCGGCGCGCGCTGTACACGGCCATCTCGCAGCCGCCGCCCAGCGCCAGGCCGCGCACGGCGGAGACCACCGGCACGTTGGCGTAGCGCAAGCGCAGCATGGTCTGCTGCATGAAGCCTTCGGCGTCTTCGATGGCGCTCACGCCCACGGCCATGAAGGCCGGCAGCATGGCCTGCAGGTCGGCGCCGGCGCTGAAGGGCTCGTCGCCCGACCAGATCACCAGGCCCTGGTACTCCTTCTCGGCCAGGTCCACGGCGGCCATCAGGCCTTCGCAGACCTCGGGGCTGATGGCGTGCATCTTGGTCTTGATGCTGGCGATGAGCACCTGCTCGTCCAGCGTCCAGAGGCGGATCGAATCGTTCTCTTCGAGGGTGCTGCCGGCGGTCTCGAATGTCGGGCCGGCTTCGCCGAGCAGCAGCTCGGGGAAGTGCTGGCGCTGGTAGACCGGCAGTTGCAGGCGCGCTTCAAACGCGCCCTTGCTGGGGTTCCACGAACCCTGCGCGGTGTGCACACCGCCCGCTTCGGCCACCGGGCCCTTGAACACCCACTCGGGCAGCGGCGCCTTGCTCAGCGCCTTGCCGGCGTCGATGTCTTCCTGGACCATCTTCGCCACCTCGAGCCAGCCGGCTTCCTGCCAGAGCTCGAACGGGCCCTGCTTCATGCCGAAGCCCCAGCGCATGGCCTGGTCCACGTCGCGCGCGGTCTCGGCAATGCTGGCCAGGTGCACAGCGGCGTAGTGGAAGCTGTTGCGCAGAATGGCCCAGAGGAACCGGCCTTGCGGGCCTTCGCTGTTGCGCAGCAGCTTCAGGCGCTCGGCGGCCGGGCGCTTGAGCATGCGGCCGTAGACCTCGTCGGCCTTTTCGCCGCCGGGCACGTACTCGCCGCTCTCCAGATCGAAGCGCAGGATGTCGCGGCCGACCTTCTTGTAGAAGCCGGCCTTGGCCTTCTGGCCCAGGTTGCCCAGCTCGATGAGCTTCTGCAGCACCGGCGGCGTGCCGAAGCTGCCGTAGAACGGGTCGCTCTCCAGGCTCAGGTTGTCCTGCAGGGTCTTGACCACGTGCGCCATGGTGTCCAGGCCCACCACGTCGGCGGTGCGGAAGGTGCCGCTGCTGGCGCGGCCCAGGCGCTTGCCGGTGAGGTCGTCGACCACGTCGTAGGTGAGGCCGAAGTTCTCCACCTCCTTCATCGTGGCCAGCATGCCGGCGATGCCGATGCGGTTGGCCACGAAGTTGGGCGTGTCCTTGGCGCGCACCACGCCCTTGCCCAGGCCACTGGTGACGAAGGTCTCCAGGTCGTTGAGGATCTGCGGCTCCGTGGTGGGCGTGGCGATCAGCTCCACCAGCGTCATGTAGCGCGGCGGGTTGAAGAAGTGGATGCCGCAGAAGCGCGGCTTGATCGCCTCGGGCAGGGCCTCGCTGAGCTTGGTGATCGACAGGCCCGAGGTATTGGACGCAACGATGGCGTGCTCGGCGATGAAGGGCGCGATCCTGGTGTAGAGGTCGAGCTTCCAGTCCATGCGCTCGGCGATGGCCTCGATGATGAGGTCGCAGTCGCGCAGCTGCTCCATGTGCTCTTCGTAGTTGGCCTGGCCGATCAGGTCGGCATCGGCCGCCACGCCCAGCGGCGAAGGCTTGAGCTTCTTCAGGCCCTCCACCGCGCGGGTGACGATGCCGTTCTTCGGGCCTTCCTTGGCGGGCAGGTCGAACAGCACCACCGGCACCTTGACGTTGACCAGGTGCGCGGCGATCTGCGCGCCCATCACGCCTGCGCCGAGCACGGCGACTTTCTTCACTTGAAATCGGTTCATTGGTTTTCCATGAAAGGGGTCGGACGCGCGGGCTTCACTCGACGCGGATCCACACCTGAGTGCGGTAGAACGGGCCGATGTAGCCGCGCATTTCCAGCTTCTTGCCGTCTTCGACGGGCTTGAGGCGCGTGCGGTAGACCTTGCCGTTGTTCGGGTCGACGATGTCGCCGCCGTCGTAGACGGTCTTGTCGTCGGCGCTCTGCTTGAGGTTGCGCAGGATGGTCATGCCCAGCACGGGCTTGTCCTTGCGCTCGTCGGTGCACTTGTCGCACACCGCGTCCTGCTTGCTGCTGGGGTCCAGCAGCTTCTCGATGGTGCCGCTGTAGACCCCATTGCTTTCCTTGATGCGCACCAGGGACTTCTCTTTCTTCGAGTCGTCGTCGATCGTTTTCCACAGGCCCACGGGCGACATCTGCGCAAGGGCGTGGCCGGCGAAGACGAGGAGCGAAGCGGCAAGCGTTGTCTTGATCATGGAAGTCTCCTGGTGGTGGTGGGAAAAGACGGGTTTACGCGAGCGCAGCGTCGGTGTCCATCAGCACCTTGCTGCCGGCGCGCGCGGTGCGCATCAGCGTCGCGGTCTCGGGGAACAGCTTGGCGAAGTAGAAGCGCGCGGTCTGCAGCTTGGCGGTGTAGAACGG
The DNA here is from genome assembly GCF_059424305.1 of Hydrogenophaga sp. GW456-12-10-14-TSB4. Taxonomy (NCBI): domain Bacteria; kingdom Pseudomonadati; phylum Pseudomonadota; class Betaproteobacteria; order Burkholderiales; family Comamonadaceae; genus Hydrogenophaga; species Hydrogenophaga sp. GW456-12-10-14-TSB4. Next base: position 11,306 of record NZ_JBWKZH010000018.1, read on the forward strand.
GTCGGTGTTGCCAGCCGCGATCTCGCGCAGCGCCACCTGGGCCATGCGGGCCCAGAAGTAGCCGAACACCAGGTGACCGGCCACGCGCAGGTAATCCACGGCGGCGGCGCCCACTTCGTCGGCGTTCTGCAGGCCCTTGAAGCCGATCTCGGTGGTGAACTTGGTGATCTGCTCACCCAGCACGGCCAGCGGGTTGATGAACTCGGCCATCTTCTCGTTGACGCCCTCTTCCATCACCAGCGCGCCGACCAGCTTGCCGAACTTCTTGAGCGTGGCGCCGTTGTTGCCCAGCACCTTGCGGCCCAGCAGGTCCAGGCTCTGGATGGTGTTGGTGCCTTCGTAGATCATGTTGATGCGGGCATCGCGCACGTACTGCTCCATGCCCCATTCCTTGATGTAGCCGTGACCGCCGAACACCTGCTGGCACTGCGTGGTGGCGTTGTAGCCGTTGTCGGTCAGGAAGGCCTTGGTGATGGGCGTGAGCAGCGAGAGCATTTCGTCGCTGTCCTTGCGCACCTTCTCGTCGGGGTGGTGGTGTGCCTTCTCCAGCAGCACCGAGCAGAACATGGCCAGCGCGCGGCCGCCTTCGGCATAGGCCTTGGCGGTGAGCAGCATGCGGCGCACGTCGGGGTGCACGATGATCGGGTCGGCCGGCTTGTCCTTGGCCTTGGGGCCGGTCAGCGAGCGCATCTGGATGCGGTCCTTGGCGTAGGCCAGCGCGTTCTGGTAGGCCACCTCGGTCAGGCCCAGCGACTGGTTGCCCACGCCCAGGCGGGCCGCGTTCATCATCACGAACATGGCCTGCATGCCCTTGTTGGGCTGGCCCACCAGGGTGCCGATGGCGCCGTCGATCACGATCTGCGCGGTGGCGTTGCCGTGGATGCCCATCTTGTGTTCCAGGCCGCCGCAGTAGATGCCGTTGCGCTCGCCGAGCGAGCCGTCGGCCTTCACGTGGTGCTTGGGCACGATGAACAGGCTCACGCCCTTGATGCCGGGAGGCGCGTCGGGCAGGCGGGCCAGCACCAGGTGGATGATGTTGTCGGCCATGTCGTGTTCACCGGCGCTGATGAAGATCTTGTTGCCGGTGATCTTGTAGGTGCCGTCGGCCTGCGGCTCGGCCTTGGTGCGCATCAGGCCCAGGTCGGTGCCGCAGTGCGGTTCGGTCAGGCACATGGTGCCGGTCCATTCGCCGCTGGTCATCTTGGGCAGGTAGGTCTTCTTCTGCTCGTCGGTGCCGTAGGTGTGCAGCGCGGCGTAGGCGCCGTGCGTGAGGCCGGGGTACATGGTCCAGGCCTGGTTGGCCGAGTTCATCATTTCGTAGAAGCACTGGTTCACCACCAGCGGCAAGCCCTGGCCGCCGAACGCGGGGTCGCACGACAGCGCCGCCCAGCCGCCTTCGACGTAGGTCTTGTAGGCGTCCTTGAAGCCGGTCGGCGTCTTGACTTCGTGCGTCGCCTTGTCGAGCGTGCAACCTTCGGTGTCGCCGCTGATGTTGAGCGGGAAAATCACCTGCGAGGCGAACTTGCCGGCTTCCTCCAGCACGGCGTTGATGGTGTCGGCGTCCACCTCGGCATGCTGGGGCATGGCCTTGAAGTCGTCGGTGACCTTGAGCACTTCGTGCATCACAAACTGCATGTCTCGCAGGGGCGGGTTGTAAACGGGCATGAGGAACTCCTGTGCTGGGTTTGTGAAAAGGCGAAAGGAATCAGCCCTGCGGCTTGCGCGCAGGAGCCGGGGATTTGCGGGCGCGCGCGGGGGCGTCGCCGGAGGGATGGCTGTAGCGCTCCACGATGCCCTCGAAGGCCTGCAGCGCGCGGCGCACCGAGTCGGGGCTGCGCAGAAAGCGGGCTTCATAGTGCAGCGCGAGGATCTGTGCGTGGATTTCAAACGCCATCTGTGACGCGTCGGTGTCGGCCGCCAGGTGGCCTTCCTCGACCGCAATCTCGACCGCGCGGCGCATGGCCGTGAGCCAGGTGTTGACCGAACTGGCCAGCGCGTCGCGCACCGGCCCGGGCCGGTCGTCGAACTCGACCGCGCCGCTGATGTAGATGCAGCCCGAGTCGATTTCCACCGAGGTGCGCTTCATCCAGTTGTCGAACAGCTTGCGCAGGCGCGGGAGCCCGCGCGGCGCGACCATGGCGGGGTAGAACACCTCGTCCTCGAAGCGCGTGTGGTACTCGCGCACCACCGAGATCTGCAGCTCCTCGCGCGAGCCGAAGTGGGCAAACACGCCAGACTTGCTCATCTGCATGACCTCGGCCAGCGCACCGATGGACAAGCCTTCCAGGCCGATCTGCGTGGCCAGACCGAGCGCGGCATCGACGATGGCGGCCTTGGTCTGCTGGCCCTTCTGCAGGGGCTTGTGGGCCGGGGCGTCGGCGCGCGCGCGGCGGGCAGTGGGTGTGACGCTCATGGGTTCGGTCCTGGTTGGATGAGGGGTCAAAAAAACGACCGCTCGAATAAATACGAACGGTCGTTCTATTTTTACCGCAAAACCGGCCCCCGGTGCAAACCACCGGCGATTTGTGTGAGGTTTGTTTAGGGGCTGTGCCCTAAATGCCGCGCTTCTTCAGTGGCGGACGATGGGCAGCAGCAGCGCGAGGCTGTGCTCCAGGCTTTCGCTGGGCGAGCGCTTGAAGCCGCTGCGCGCAAAGCGTTGCAGGCGCCCGACGCAGAACGCCGTGATGGCCGAGGCATCGGCCTGGGCATCGACAGTGGGCGTGGCGGCCCCGGCCACCAGCGAGGTTTCCCGCAGGTTCTGGCGCAGCGCGGCCTCGATCTTGTCGAAGAACAGGTTCATGCGCTGCTGCAGGCGCTCGTTCTCGAACACCAGCGCATCGCCGACCATCACGCGCGTCATGCCGGGGTTCTTTTCGCCGAATTGCAGCAGCAGGGTGACGAGCTTGCGCGAGCGCACGTTGGCGTCGGCTTCGCGCTCGCCGAGCTGGTTGATGAGGCCGAACACCGACTGCTCGATGAACTCGATCAGGCCCTCGAACATCTGGGCCTTGCTGGCGAAATGCCGGTACAGCGCGGCTTCGCTCACCTCCAGCTTGGCCGCCAGGGCGGCGGTGGTGATGCGCTCGGCGCCCGGCTGCTGCAGCATGGTCGCCAGGGCTTCGAGGATCTGCACCCGGCGCTCGCCGGGTTTGGGCCGCTTGCGCCCACCACCCCCATCGGCATGGGCCGCCGCGTCGATGGCCTCGGCGGCTTCGCGCGCGGCAGCGGCTTTGTCTTCCGGGGAGGGGGACTCAGGGGCGTTGGATGTCATGGGCGAGCGATCCGTGTGGTTTCAAACATTCTCGCACAGCCCTTTGACTTTTTATCAACGCCATTGGGCCCTCCAAAGACAGTGAGTGACCGCCTCGATTGAGCGGCCTGGCCGCTCAGTGGGAGCGGATCATGGTGCCGAAGGGCTCGTTGCCGAGCACCTCCAGCAGCAGGGCGTGCGGCACGCGGCCGTCGATGATGTGAACCGCGTTCACCCCGCTCTTGGCCGCATCCAGCGCGCCGGCGATCTTGGGGATCATGCCGCCGGAGATGGTGCCGTCCACCACCAGGTCGTCGATCTGGCGCGGCGTGAGTTCGGTGAGCAGCTGCATGTCCTTGTCGAGCACGCCGCGGATGTTGGTGAGCATGAGCAGCTTCTCGGCCTGCAGCACGGTGGCCAGTTTGGCGGCCACCACGTCGGCGTTGATGTTGTAGCTCTCGTTCTGCTCGCCAAAGCCGATCGGGCTGACGACGGGGATGAACTGGTCGTCCTGCAGGGCCTTGACCACGGAAGGGTCGATGCTGACGATGTCGCCCACCTGGCCGACGTCGTGCTCCAGGTTCGGGTCTTTCTGGTCGGTCATGCGCAGCTTCTGCGCGCGGATCATGGCGCCGTCGCGCCCGGTCAGGCCCACGGCCTTGCCGCCGGCCTGGTTGATCAGGCCCACGATGTCCTGCTGCACCTCGCCGGCCAGCACCCACTCCACCACTTCCATGGTCTCGGGGTCGGTCACACGCATGCCCTGGATGAACTGGCCCTGCTTGCCCAGGCGCTTGAGCAGCGTCTCGATCTGCGGGCCGCCGCCGTGCACCACCACCGGGTTGATGCCGACCAGCTTGAGCAGCACCACGTCCTCGGCGAAGTCCTGCTGCAGGGCCGGGTCGGTCATGGCGTTGCCGCCGTACTTGATGACCATGGTCTTGCCGTGGTACTTGCGGATGTACGGCAGCGCCTGCGCAAGGATCTCGGCCTTGTCGCGCGGCGCAATGGAGGTGATGTCGGTGGGCTCGGTCATGCGGGTTCCTGCTAAGCGGGCAAAAGCGAAATTCTAGGGCCGGCGCATGACTCGCCCGCCGGCCCCGGGCCCGCGGTCAGAAGTGAATGCCGCGCATCATCTGCTGCATCGCCACGGCTTCGGGCGACAGCTGCGGTTTGGCGCCCTTCTCGCCCTTGGCCGCCGACGAGTCCGGGAACATGCGAAAGCTGGTGTTCATCACGATCTGCGCCACGCGCGGCACCAGCGCGTGCATCACCTGGCCGGTGACGCCCAGGCGCGTGGCGATGCGCACCGGCTTGAAGATGCAGGCCTGCGCAATCATGTCGGCCGCCTCTTCGGGCGCCAGCGTGGGCACGTTCTGGTAGATCTTGGTGGGCGCGATCATGGGCGTGCGCACCAGCGGCATGTTGATGGTGGTGAAGGTGATGCCCTGGTCGGCGAACTCGCTGGAGGCGCAGCGCGTCCAGGCGTCCAGCGCGGACTTGCTGGCCACGTAGGCCGAGAAGCGCGGCGCGTTGGTGAGCACGCCGATGGAGCTGATGTTGACCACGTGGCCTTTGCGCTTGGCCACCATGCCGGGCAGGAAGCCCATGGTCACGCGCAGGCAGCCGAAGTAGTTCAGCTGCATGGTGCGCTCGAAGTCGTGGAAGCGGTCGTAGCTGCCTTCGATGGCGCGGCGGATCGAGCGGCCGGCGTTGTTGATCAGAAAATCCACCCCGCCGTGGTTCTGGATCAGCAGCTGCACGAAACGGTCGGCGTCGGCCATGTCGGCAATGTCGGCCGGGTAGGCCACGAACTGGTAGCCCTTGTCCTTGGCCTCCTTGCAGGCCTCGTCCAGTTTGTCCTGGTCGCGCCCGCAGATGATGGTGACGGCACCGGCCTCGGCGAACTTGTGCGCCGCCGCCAGGCCGATGCCCGAGCTGCCGCCGGTGACCAGCACCACCTTGCCCGCCACCGTGCCCTTGAGGCTGCGGTCGATGTGCAGGTCGGGGTCGAGGTGGCGCTCCCAGTAGTCCCACAGGCGCCAGGCGTAGTCCTTGAGGTTGGGGCACTCGATGCCGCTGCCCTTGAGCGCGGCCAGCGTCTCGCGGCAGTCGAAGCGCGTGGGGTAGTTGACGAAGGTCATCATGTCTTCGGGCAGGCCGAGGTCCTGCATGACGGCCTTGTAGACCCGGCGCACCGGCGCCAGCGCCATCAGCCCCTTCTTCACGCTCTTGGGGATGAAGCCCATCAGCGCGGCGTTGACGAACAGGTTCATCTTGGGCGCGTGCGCGGCCTTGCTCAGGATGTCGAGCACATCGCCCACGCGGTAGCCCATGGGGTCGACCAGGTGGAAACAGGCGCCGCTGCCGCGCTTCTGGTGGGCGATGTGGTCGAGCGAATCGACCACGAAATCGACCGGCACGATGTTGATGCGCCCCCCCTCCAGGCCCACGCTGGGCATCCAGGGCGGCAGGATCTGGCGCATGCGCTGGATCAGCTTGAAGAAGTAGTAGGGCCCGTCGATCTTGTCCATCTCGCCGGTGCGCGAATCGCCCACCACGGCGGCCGGGCGGTACACGCTCCAGGGCACCTTGCATTCCTTGCGCACGATCTTCTCGCTCTCGTGCTTGGTCATGAAGTAGGGGTGATCGACGTTCTCGGCCTCCTCGAACATGTCCTCACGGAACACACCTTCGTACAGGCCGGCGGCGGCGATCGAGGAAACGTGGTGGAAATGGCCCGCACCGATCGCCTTGGCGAACTCGACCGTGTTGCGCGTGCCGTCCACGTTGACGGCGATCTGGCTTTCCTCGTCCGCCTCCAGGTCGTACACCGCGGCGAGGTGGAAGAAGTGGTCGATCTGGCCTTTGAGCGCCTTCACGTCGTCGGCCGACACGCCCAGCTTCTTGGCCGTAAGGTCGCCGAACACGGGCACCGCACGCGATGCGCCCACGCCCCAGTACTCGCGCAGCCCCGCCACCTTGCCTTCGCTCTCCTGACGGATCAGGAAATGCACCACCGCGCCCTTGCGCTGCAGCAGCTTGGCCACCAGGCGTTTGCCAATGAAGCCGGTGGCACCGGTGACGAAGTAATGCATGAAGGTCTCCTGAGCGGTTGGATCACAAAAGGCGGGAACGCCGTGTGCCCGCCATTCTTGACCAGGAAGACAGCCCCCGCCTTCCGCAAAAACCCGCGTGGGGTTTAGTTGTGCGCCCCTACACAGGCCCGGCGCACGGGCCGTACAGTGGCCCGTCTTTCCAACCCCTCCAGGAGCATTCCCCATGGTCAAGAAAATCCAGAAGAACGGCAGCGCGGCCAAGCCCACCGCCGCGGCCTTCAACTCCCCCCTGTCCGGCGCCATCAAGGACTCCGCGCAGCAGATCTGGCTGGCCGGCCTGGGTGCTTTCTCCAAGGCGCAGGAAGAAGGCGGCAAGGCCTTCGAGTCGCTGGTGAAGGAAGGTCTGTCCATCCAGCGCAAGACGCAGGCCGTGGCCGAGGAGCGCATCTCCGAAGCCACCAACCGCGTGAGCAGCATGGCCGCCGACATCTCGTCCAAGGCCACCGGCCAATGGGACAAGCTGGAAAACATTTTTGAAGAACGCGTGGCCAAGGCGCTGAACAAGCTGGGCGTGCCGTCCGCGCGCGACGTGGAAGCGCTGATCGAACGCATCGACGCGCTGAACCGCCACGTGCAAAGCCTGGGCGGCAAGGCCCCGGCGAAGACCGCCGCACGCAAGGCCGCACCTGCAAAGAAGGCCGCCCCCGCCAAGAAGGCGGCCGCACGCAAGGCGGCGCCGCGCAAAGCGGCCTGAGCCGATGCGGGCCGGCCACGGCACGATGAACCAGGGGGCGCATGACGCCCCCTTTTCGCGTGCGCACCGCATGCTGCATCGCAGCACTTTCGCCGTGCCTCGCCGTCTACACTCAAACGCATGACGACGTCCCGCAAAGCCTCCCACCCAACGGCCATGCAGAAGTCGCGCCGTCCCCGCATCGCCCTGGCGCTGGCCGGCGGCGGGCCGCTAGGGGCGATCTATGAAATCGGCGCGCTGTGCGCGCTGGACGACACCCTGCAAGGCCTGGACCTCAACGGCTGCGAGCACTACGTCGGCGTGTCCGCCGGCGGGTTCATCGCTGCCGGGCTGGCCAACGGCATCCGCCCGCGCCAGCTGTGCGAGGCCTTCATCGAAGACCGCCCGGGCGACGACAACTTCGACCCGTCCTGGCTGCTCAAGCCGGCGTGGGGCGAGTTCGGCGACCGGCTGCAGCGCCTGCCGCGCCTGATCGGCAGCGCCTTGTGGGCCTGGGGTGTGCACCGCAAGCCCTTCACCCACGCGCTCGAACGCGTGGGGGCTGCGCTGCCCACCGGCGTGCTCGACAACGAGGGCATCCACCATCAGATCGAACGCCTGTTCAGCCAGCCGGGGCGCAGCAACGACTTCCGCGAACTGCGCGCGCGCCTGACCCTGGTGGCCACGCAGCTCGACACCGGCGACGCCGCGCCCTTCGGCCGCCCGGGCTGGGACCATGTGCCGATCTCGCGCGCCATCCAGGCCAGCGCGGCCCTGCCCGGCCTGTTCCCGCCGGTGGAAATCGGCGGCCAGCACTACGTGGACGGGGCGCTGAAGAAGACGCTGCACGCCACGGTGGCGCTGGACGAAGGCACCGACCTGCTGCTGTGCCTGAACCCGCTGGTGCCCTTCCACACCAACCCCAGCCTGCACGACGGCCGGCGCATCCCCTCGCTGGTTGAAGGTGGCCTGCCGGCGGTGATGAGCCAGACCTTCCGCTCGATGATCCATTCGCGGCTGGCGCTGGGCCTCAAGCACTACGAGCGCGCCTACCCCGGCACCGACATCGTGCTGATCGAGCCCGACCAGCGCGACGCCACGCTGTTCTTCGCGAACACCTTCAGCTACCGCCAGCGCCGCGAGATCGCGGAACACGCCTACCAGCAGACGCGCCGCATGCTGCTGGACCGGCAGGCCGATCTGGCGCCGCAACTCGCGCGCCACGGGGTGGTGCTGGACCTGGCCGCGCTGCGCGATCCGCACCGCCGCCTGCTCGGCGCTTCGCGCAAGCCGCCGGCACACACGGCCCTGGCCGCGCGGCTGCACGCCACGCTGGACGAACTGCAGCGGCACCTGGAAGGTTCCGCCGCGCCGGCCCACAGCCGCTGAAAGCGCCGCGCCATGGCCAAGAAAGCCCCGCGACGCACCGCCGAGCGCATCCTGGAGGTGACGCTGGAGCTGTTCAACCGCTTCGGCGAACCCAACGTCTCCACCACCCTGATCTCGGCCGAGCTCGGCATCAGCCCGGGCAACCTGTACTACCACTACCCGGCCAAGGACGAGCTGATCAACTCGCTTTTCGAGCGCTACGAGCGCGCGCTCGGTGAACTGCTGAGCGCGAGCGAAGGCGTGCGCAACGTGGAAGACGCCTGGTTTTTCCTGCACTCGCTGTTCGAGATCATCTGGGAATACCGCTTCCTCTACCGCGACCTCAACGACCTGCTGTCCAAGAACCGGCTGCTGGAAACCCGCTTCCAGACCGTGCTGAAGAACAAATCGCGCGCGATCCGCCTCCTGCTCGACGGCATGAGCCGCCACGGCGCGGTGAGCATCGACGCGCGCGAGAGCGAGCCCACCGCCACCAGCATGGTGGTGGTGCTCACCTACTGGCTGAGCTTCGAGTACGTGCGCGACCCGCGCAACGCCCTCGAACCCGACAACGCGCAGCAGGCCCTGCTGCGCGGCGCACACCACGTGCTCAACCTGCTGGCGCCCTACCTGGAAGCCACGCAGCGGCAACACCTCATGACGCTCACCGGCGCCTACGGTCCCCAATCCTGAACACCTCCCGGGAGAATCCACCATGGCCGACTGGAAACCCTTTCCCTCTGCAGGCCACACCGCGCTCGACGCCGATCGGCTCAAGGCGCTCTGGAACCGCCTGCACCGCGGCGACGCCGAACCCTGGCCCGACGAATCGGCCGTGGTGCAGGCCTGGGTGCTGTTCCACAACGGCGAGTTCCAGCGCGCGGCGGAAGCCGGCCTGGCGCTGGGCGATGCCGGCATGAACGTGGCCAACAAGGCCACCTGCATCTACGCCAACTACCTGGAAGCGCGCACCCAGGTGCGCCAGGACCTGCTGCTCGAGGCGGCGGCCCGCGCCGAAGCCCTGCAGCGCCGGCAGGCCGACCACACCGGCGCCTGGTATTGGCAGGCCTACGCCCTGGGCCGCTACAGCCAGGGCATCAGCGTGGCCAAGGCCCTCACCCAGGGCCTGGGCGTGCGCATCCGCCATGCGCTGGAGACGGCGATCGCGCGCTGCCCGCAGCACGCCGACGCCCACCTCACCCTGGCAACGTTCCACGCCGAGGTGATCGACAAGGTCGGCAGCATGGTCGGGGGCATGACCTACGGCGCGAACAAGGCCACCGGCCTGGCGCTGTACGAGAAGGCCATGGCACTCAACCCGGATTCGGTCGTGACGCTGACCGAATACGCCAACGGCCTGGTCATGCTGGAAGGCGTGGACGCCCTGCCCGAGGCGAACCGCCTGCTCGACCGAGCGGCGTCGATCGAACCGCAGGACGCCATGGAGCGCCTGTACGTCGCATCGGCGCGGGTGGCGCTGGAGAGCTGAGCCGGGCTCAGCCTGCCGACAGGCCGTCCACGGCCTGGAACAGGGCCTGCCGCGCCTGCGCCACGATCTGCGCCTTCCACTCGTCGGTGTCCACGTAGAAAGCAGCCAGGGTGCGCGCCTTGATCGCGGCGCGCAGCTCGGCCGGCGCTTCCGGATGCAGGTGCAGCCAGTGGTCGCCGCGCAGCGCGTCGATCACCTCGGTGACGGGCACCGTGCCGTACTCCATGGCGATGCCGGTGTACTCGGCCTGCGGGCACTCCTGGTAGGCCGCACACCACATCAGGCCGGTGAGCAGGGCCGAGGTGGACGAGCCGTCGTAAATGGAGGTCACCGGGGTCTTGCCGCTGCCCCCCCACCAGGCCCGCGCGCGCTGGAGCGCCGCCGCGTCGTCGGCGCACGCGAAGATGCGCTCGCCCAGGCCCGAAGGCCCCAGGCCGGTGTGCAGGTCGATCCACCCGAGGCGCCGCGCCTGGCGGCCGTGCCGGCGCAGCACCGCGCGCAGCGTCTGGTTGCTCCAGGTCGCGGCGGTGCCGCCGAAGAACAGGCCGTCGGCGAACGCATGCTGGCCCTGCGTCACCGCCGCCTGGAAACGCGGCAGACCATGCTGGGCGATCCAGGCCTGGATCGCGGCCTCGTTCTCCGGTGTCGGCGGCCATTGCGCAGGCAGCAGCAGGCCATGCAACTCGGCGTAGGCCGGGTTGTGCGGCAGGGGCTGGCTGAAGTCCTGGAAGTTGCGGTTGAGGTCGACGTTCTCGTTCGTCACACGCCGCACCCACGAGAAACCGTGCGGGTTGAGCGCGTGGATGTAGAGCACGGCCACGCCGGCCGCGCGCGCGTGCTCGCGCCACTCGGCATCGTGCGCGGCGAACACCTGCACACCCGAGCCGCAATAGCCCTCGACGCCATGGCAGGCGCTGCTGACGATCAGCAGCTGCTCGGCATCGGGCGAACCGTCCAGCGCCACGTCCATCGCCAGCGTCTCGCCGTCGCGGCCGGGCAGCGGGTGGTTGTGGCTGGTGATGGCCATGCCGGCCGCCGCCGCGCCTTCGAGAAAGCGCACCCGGGCCCGGGCGTAGGACGGGGAAAAGGCGTCTTGCGGCGAGATCAAGCGGCACCCCCGGTGCGCGGCTGGCCCAGCCATTTTTCGGCCAGTCGCACCCAGAAGGTCGCACCCAGCGGGATCAGGTCGTCGTTGAAGTCGTAGCTCGGGTTGTGCAGCATGCAGGGCCCGCCGCCGTGGCCCATCTCGCGGTGCGCGCCGTCGCCGTTGGCGATGAAGGCGTAGCAACCCGGCTTTTCCTGCAACATGTAGGCGAAGTCCTCCGCACCCATGGTGGGCTCCTGCTCCAGCACGCGGTCCGCACCGACGATCTCGGCCATCACCTCGCGCGCGAACGCGGTCTCGGCGGGGTGGTTGATGGTGGGCGGGTAGTTGCGGTGGAACTTGAACTCCACCGTGGCGCCGAAGGCCGCGCAGGTGTGCTGGGCGATCTCCTGCATGCGGCGCTCGATCAGGTCGAGCACCTCGTAGGTGAAGGTGCGCACCGTGCCCTGGATCTCGCAGCTGTCGGGCACCACGTTGGTGGCCTCGCCGGTGTGGATCATGGTGACCGAGATCACGCCGGCATCCACCGGCTTCTTGTTGCGCGTGATGATGGTCTGGAAGGCCTGCACCATCTGGCAGGCCACGGGCACCGGGTCGATGCCGTTGTGCGGCAGCGCGGCGTGGGAGCCCTTGCCCCGGATGACGATGTGGAACTCGTTGCTCGATGCCATGACCGGGCCGGCGCTGGCGGCGAAGGTGCCGACCGCCATGCCGGGCCAGTTGTGCATGCCGAACACGGCCTCGACCGGGAACTGCTCGAACAGCCCGTCCTTGATCATCTCGCGCGCGCCGCCGCCGCCCTCTTCGGCCGGCTGGAAGATCAGGTAGACCGTGCCGTCGAAGTTGCGGTGTTTCGCAAAATGCTGTGCCGCCGCCAGCAGCATGGCGACATGGCCGTCGTGGCCGCAGGCGTGCATCTTGCCGGCGTGCTGGCTGGCGTGCGCGAAGGTGTTGTGCTCCTGCATGGGCAGGGCGTCCATGTCGGCACGCAGGCCGATGGCGCGCCCGCTTTGGCCGCCGTCGCGGCCGTGCACGATGCCCACCACGCCGGTGGTGCCCAGGCCCCGGTGCACCGGGATGCCCCAGTCGGTGAGTTTCTGCGCCACCACGTCGGCGGTGCGCACTTCCTGGAAACAGAGTTCGGGGTGGGCGTGGATGTCGCGCCGCACGGCGGCGATGCTGGCCGCCTGGGTCAGGATGGAGTCAATCAGCTTCATGGGGAACCCTCTCGATACCCCTCGGGGCATCTGTTCAAAAGAGGCATGGTACCCAAGGCAGGGGCCGACCCCAGCCCCGGGGGCGACAACCGACCGCGTTCAAGGGGATACCCCGGGGAATATCATGGATGGCTGCCACACCACCCTCCCATGACGCTCCCCACGACCCCCACGGCAACGCTCCAGGTGCGCGGCGCCTGCCCGCACGACTGCCCCGACACCTGCGCCCTGGTCACCACGGTGGAGAACGGCGTGGCCCTGCGCGTGCAGGGCAACCCGGCCCACCGCCACACCGACGGCGCCCTGTGCACCAAGGTCTCGCGCTACGCCGAGCGCAGTTACCACCCCGAGCGCCTGCTGACCCCGCTCAAGCGCAGCGGCCCCAAGGGCAGCGGGCGCTACGAGCCCGTGGGCTGGGACGAGGCGCTGGACGACATCGCGCGGCGCCTGCAGGCCATCGCCGCGCGCGACCCGCAGGCCATCCTGCCCTACAGCTACGCCGGCACCATGGGCCTGGTGCAGGGCGAGGCCATGGCAGGGCGCTTCTTCCACCGCCTGGGCGCGTCCCTGCTCGACCGCACGATCTGCGCTTCCGCCGGCGGCGAGGCCCTGGTGCAGACGCTGGGCGGCAAGGTCGGCATGAAGGTCGAGCACTTCGCGCGCTCCAGGCTGATCCTGATCTGGGGCAGCAACTCGATCGGCAGCAACCTGCATTTCTGGCGGCTGGCGCAACAGGCCAAGCGCGAGGGCGCGCGCCTGGTCTGCATCGACCCGCGCCGCACCGAGACCGCCGACAAGTGCCACGAGCACATCGCCCTGCGCCCGGGCACCGACGCCGCGCTGGCCCTGGCGCTGATGCACCAGCTCATCACCCACGGCTGGCTGGACCACGACTACATCGAGCGCCACACCCTGGGCTGGGAAGGCCTGCGCGAGCGCGCCCTGCAATGGCCGCCCGAGCGCGCCGCCGAGGTCTGCGGCGTGCCGGTGCAGCAGATCGTGGACCTGGCGCGCGCCTACGGCACCACCAAGCCGGCCGCGATCCGCCTCAACTACGGCATGCAGCGCGTGCGCGGCGGAGGCAACGCGGTGCGCGCCATCGCCTGCCTGCCCGCCCTGGTGGGCGCCTGGCGCGACCCGGCCGGCGGCCTGCTGCTCTCGGCCTCGGGTCATTTTCCCGTGCAGCGCGCGGCCCTGCAGCGGCCCGACCTGCTGGCCGGGCGCGCGGCGCGCACGATCAACATGAGCACCATCGGCGACGATCTGCTGCGCGAGACCTCGCCCGGTTTCGGCCCGAAGGTCGAGGCCGTGATCGTCTACAACAGCAACCCGGTGGCGGTGGCGCCGGAATCCGGCAAGGTGGTGCAGGGCTTCGAGCGCGAAGACCTGTTCACCGTGGTGCTGGAGCATTTCCAGACCGACACCGCCGACCTCGCCGACTACATCCTGCCGGCCACCACCCAGCTGGAGCACTGGGACATCCACACCAGCTACGGCCACACCGACGTGCTGCTCAACCGCCCGGCCATCGCCCCGGTCGGCCAGGCCCGCACCAACACCGACATCTTCCGCGCGCTGGCCGCGCGCATGGGCTTCGATGAGCCCTGCTTCGCCGACGACGACCTCACACTCTGCCGCACCGCCTTCGGCGACGCGGTGGACTTCCAGCGGTTGCTGGACCAGGGCTTTGCCACGCTGGGCGTGCCCGAGGCCCCGTTTGCCGAAGGCGGCTTCCCCACCGCCTCGGGCCGGTGCGAATTCCACAGCGCGCGGCTGGCGGCCAAGGGAGAGGACGGCCTGCCCGACCACCTGCCCAACTTCGAGGCCTTCGGCAGCTCGGCCCAGTTCCCGCTCGCCATGATCTCGCCGCCGGCGCGCAACTTCCTCAACTCCAGCTTCGTCAACGTGACCAGCCTGCGCGACATCGAGGGCGAGCCCCTGCTGGAAATCCACGCCGACGACGCCGCCGCGCGCGGCATCGCCAGCGGGCAGATGGTGCGGGTGTTCAACCAGCGCGGCGAATACCGCTGCAAGGCCAGCGTGTCCAAGCGGGCGCGCCCGGGCGTGGTCAACGGCCTGGGCATCTGGTGGCGCAAGCTCGGCCCCTTCGGCACCAACGTCAACCAGGTCACGAGCCAGCGCCTGACCGACATGGGCGGCGGCCCGGTGTTCTACGACTGCCTGGTCGAAGTGGCCGTGCTGTCCGAAGGCGGCTGATGCGGCGCGGCCTGGCGCTCCTGGCGGTGGTTCTGCTGAGCGCAGGCTGCACCAGCACCACGGGCGTGGGCTACTACTGGCAGTCGGTCACCGGCCACCTGCGGCTGATGCAGGCCGCGCGCCCGGTGGACGACTGGCTGGCCGACGCCCAGGCACCGCAGCGCCTGAAGGAGCGGCTGGCCCTGGCGCAGCGCATCCGCGCGTTCGCGGTGACCGAGCTGGCCCTGCCGGACAACGCCAGCTACCACCGCTACGCCGACCTGCAGCGCCGCGCCGCGGTCTACAACGTGGTGGCCGCGCCCCCGCTCTCGCTCACGCTGCAGACCTGGTGCTTCCCGGTCGCCGGCTGCGTGGGCTACCGGGGTTATTTCGACGAGGCCGATGCACGGGCCTTCGCCCGCAGCCTGCCCGCCGGTCTGGAGGTCGCCGTCTACCCGGTGCCCGCCTACTCCACCCTGGGCTGGATGAACTGGGCCGGGGGCGACCCCTTGCTCAACACCTTCATCGCCTACCCGGAAGGCGAACTGGCGCGCATCGTCTTCCACGAACTCGCGCACCAGGTGGCCTACGCCCGGGACGACACCGAGTTCAACGAAGCCTTCGCGACCACCGTGGAGCGCCTGGGCGGCGCGCGCTGGCTGGCCACCCAGGCCGGCAAGCAGGCGCGCACCGACTACGCGGTGTTCGACCAGCGCCGGCGCGCCTTTCGCGCGCTCACCTTCTCGGTGCGCCAGCAGCTGCTGGAGATCTACCGCGACACCACGATCGACGACACCGGCAAGCTGCAGCGCAAGGCCGCCGTCATGGCCGACTTCCAGCGCGCTTACCAGGACCTCAAGCGCGGCTGGGGCGGCTTTGCCGGCTACGACCCCTTCGTGGCCCAGGCCAACAACGCGAGTTTCGCGGCCCAGGCGGCCTACGACGGTCTGGTGCCGGCGTTCGAGGCCCTGTTCGAGCGCGAAGGGCGCGACTTCGCGCGGTTCTATGATGCGGTGCGTGCCCTGGCCGCGCTGCCCCGGGAAGAGCGGCGAACGCGGCTGCGCGGCCTGTTGCCCCTGGTGGCCAGCCAGGGCGGCACGCCACCCTGACGACCCCCAACAACACCACACGAGGCAAGCCATGGCAGACATCCACATCGAACGCGAACACGTCCTGGGGCTGCCCGCCGCGCGCAAGCTGGCCTGGCGCTGGGCCGAGCAGGCGGAGAACGAGTTCGACATGAGCTGCACCTACGAGGAAGGCGACTGCTGCGACGAGGTGCAGTTCACGCGCTCCGGCGTCAGCGGCACGCTCAAGGTCTCGGGGGAGCGCTTCGAGCTCGACGCCCGCCTGGGTTTCCTGCTCGGCGCGTTCAAGGACCGCATCGAAAGCGAGATCGTGAAAAACCTCGACACCCTGCTGGCGGCGAAGAAGCCGGCCGCCAAGGCGGCGGCCAAAAAGAAGAAAGCCGGCTGAGCCGGCTTTCGGTGAGTCGACGCAGGACGGCTCAGCTCAGGGATTCGATGAGGTCGATGTACTGTTGCATCGCGTCCTCGCTGCCCGTGCCCTTCAGGCCGTTCCACGCATCCCACTTGGCGCGGCCCACCATGTCGCCGAAACCGGGCTTCTTCTCGGCGTTGTCGCCGGTGGTCGCCTGCTTGTACAGCGCGTAGATCTTGAGCAGCGTGGCGTTGTCGGGGCGCTCGCTCAGGTTCTTGGAATTCGCCACCGCGGCGTCGAAACGGGATTGGACATCGGCCATGAATGCTCCTGGTTTGAAATGGAAGGCCTGACCCGGCACGACCGGGCTTAGGGCTGTCCCGCTATCTTACGGTTTGGCCTCTCTGCACAATAGAGCCACAACCCCAAGACCCGCGGCACCGGCGCATCCACCGCCCGGTTCACGCACCCGAGGAGCACCCATGGTTCAACGCGTCGCCGCCCGCCCCGGCCCCTCCGCAGCGCGCCCTGCGAAATCCCCGGCCGCCCTCGTGCGGGGCGCAAGCGCCTCGGTCCAGCACGCGTTGGCCACCACGCTGGGTCTGGAGGGCGAGCGCATGAGCAAGGTGGACACCGCCTGGCTGCGCATGGACTCGCCCTCGAACCTGATGATGATCGTGGGCGTCTGGATCCTGCGCCCCGGCGTCACGCCGGCCGCCTTGAAGGAACGCGTGCGCGAACGCCTGCTGCCCTACCCGCGCTTCGTGCAGATCGCGCGCGAAGACGCTGCCGGCGCGCACTGGACCCACGACCCGGACTTCCAGATCGACCGGCACATCGTCACGCACCAGCTCAAGCGCCGACGCGGCCAGACCGAGCAGGACGCGCTGCAGGACCGCGTGGGCGAGCTCGCCATGCAACCGCTTGACCACGGCCACCCGCTCTGGCGCTTCGAGCTGATCGAGCGCTATGACGGCGGATCGGCCCTGATCGCACGCATCCACCACTGCATCGCCGACGGCATCGCGCTCATCAGCGTCATGATGAGCCTGGTCGACGGCGGCGGCGCGCCGCCCGAGCGCCAGCGCCGCAAGGCCTCGAAAAACCGCCTGGACGGCGCCGAGGACTGGCTGGCCGACACGCTGATCCGCCCCTTTGGCGACATCACGGCCAAGGCGCTGGAGGTCGCCGGCGGCGGCGCGGCGAAGTCGCTCTCCATGCTCGCCGCACCGCAGCAGAGCCTGAGCGACACCCTGGGACAGGCGGTGGACATCGCGCGCATGGGCGGCCAGCTCGCCAGCGACCTGGCCTCGCTGGCGCTGATGCCCGACGATTCACCCACCCGCCTCAAAGGCCAGCCCGGACAGACCAAGCGCGTGGCCTGGTGCGAGCCGATCCCGCTGGACGAGGTCAAGGCGATCGGCAAGGCAATGAACTGCTCGGTCAACGATGTCCTGCTGGGCTGTGTGGCCGGCGCCATCGGCGCCTACCTGCGGGGCCTCGGCGACGACACCGCCGGCAAGGAAATCCGCGCCATGGTGCCGATCAACCTGCGCCCGCTGGAAGAAGCCTGGAAACTGGGCAACCGCTTCGGCCTCGTGCCGCTGGTGCTGCCCATCGGCTTGGACAACCCGATCGAACGCGTCTTCGCGGTGCGCTCGCGCATGAACGAACTCAAGGGCAGCCTGCAACCGCTGCTGACCTTCGGCCTGCTGTCGGTGGCGGGCCTGCTGATCAAGCCGGCACAGGACGCCATGCTCAGCCTGTTCGGCCGCAAGACCACAGCGGTGATGACCAACGTGCCCGGCCCCGCCACCAAGCTGAAGGTGTGTGGCTCCACGCTGGAGCAGACCATGTTCTGGGTGCCGCAGACCGGCACCGTGGGCCTGGGCGTGTCGATCCTGAGCTACGGCGGCGGCGTGCAGTTCGGCGTGATCGCCGACACCCGGCTGTGCCCCGACCCGCAGCAGATCATCGACCGCTTCGAGCCGGAGTTCGCCCGGCTGCTGACGCTGACACTGATGCTCCCTTGGGGCGAAGCGAAGGGCTAAAACAGCTTCTCCGGAGTGCACCGTCTTTGTCCAGAGCACCCAAGGAACCGGCTTTGCCGGGCCTTAGGGTGCGCCCCCCTTTTAGGGGGGACGCGCGAAGCGCGGCGGGGGGTCAGACCAATGCAAGGCGGCGGTTGGCGATTTCCAGCAGGCCGTCGAAGATCAGGCTTTCCACCAGTTCGACCTCGGTGGACATGCTCGGCGCCATCTTCCAGCCCGCGCCGCCGGTCATGAAGCAGGCCGGCTCCTCGCCGCAGTGGCGCCGCAGGTTTTCCACCATGCGCTGCACCGCGCCGGCAATGGCGAAGGTGCCGCCGCTGGTGAGCGCGTCGCTGGTGTTGGTGGGAAAGTCGCGCACCTCGCCCGTGGGCACATGCAGACCCGCCGTGCCCGACTCCAGCGCGCGCAGCATGATGCCGTGGCCCGGCAGGATGATGCCGCCGAGAAAGCGCCCTTCGGTGTCGATGGCCTCGACCGTCACCGCCGTGCCCACCATCACCACCACGCAGGGCCGCGCCCGGCCCCGGGCCAGCAGCCGCTGGCGCGCGCCGATCATGGCGACCCAGCGGTCCGACCCCAGCCGGGCCGGGTGGTCATAACCATTGAACACGCCCGCCTCGGCGCTGCTGGAGACGACCCAGTGCGGCGTCACGTCCCACAGCTCCAGCTGCTCGCCCACCCGCCGTTTGACGGCGTCGCCGGCGACCACGCAGCCCAGCACCCATTGCGGAGCGGGCAACTGGCGCCAGTCGCCGTCTTCCAGGGTTTCGATGTTTTCCAGGAATTGCGCGCCACTGGCCAATAGCGTGGCGCCCACGCACGGCGCGTCGTAAAGGGCCCACTTCAGGCGGGTGTTCCCTACGTCCAGGGCCAGAAAAGTCATGCGCGGATTATGACGAAGCCCTGGCGCC
Source organism: Hydrogenophaga sp. GW456-12-10-14-TSB4 (assembly GCF_059424305.1). NCBI lineage: Bacteria > Pseudomonadati > Pseudomonadota > Betaproteobacteria > Burkholderiales > Comamonadaceae > Hydrogenophaga > Hydrogenophaga sp. GW456-12-10-14-TSB4. Next base: position 30,125 of record NZ_JBWKZH010000018.1, read on the forward strand.
CGAATTGCCGCAGTGCAACATGAGTGCGGCCGACGGGTTCAGATCAGACCGATCCAGCAGGCGCGCTGCACGGCGGCCAACTTGTTGTCGGTTTGCAACTTGGACATGGCATTGGCAAGGTGGTAGTTCACCGTGCGCTCGGAGCAATCCATGCGTTGCGCAGTTTCGCGGGCGGTCAGTCCCTCGAAGGCCAGGTTGAGGCTTTCGAGCTCGCGCGGGCTCAGGCCCACGCGCTGTTCGGCGATCGTGCGGCGCAACATCGGCCACACGTTGAAGGCCGACCAGGCCAGCACGGCTGCCTCGGATCGGTCGGCAAAAGCCCGCGGGCTGAACATGAAACACTCGAACGCGCGACCCGCCGGCAGGCTGAACGCAACCCGCACCAGCGTCTGGTAGCCGTGCGCCAGCCACAGGCGGCGCCAGCGGCTGGACTGCTCGAACGACGATTTGGAAATGTCCTGCCAGGCCACCAGCGGCGCATCGCTGTCGCGCCAGCCCGCACCGAAGTCGCGGCTCTCGGCCAACGCCTCCGCAGCCCCCACCAATCGAGGGGGATGCACCGCCAGCACCTCGCGCTGATCCCGCCCGCCAAGGGGGTTCGGGCCCAGCACCAACACGGCGTCCACGCCCTGATCGCGCAGGGCGCAAACCCAGTCGGCCAGAATACCGTCCAGGCCGACACTGTCAAAGTTGACAGGCAGGGTCATGGTTTACAACACCCTGTTGCATTCACAATGCCTGCTAAACCAGGATGGGGGTAACACGCCACAGGTGTCTGGCGATGGAAGGAGTGCATATTGTCTTTTGACCGGTTGTGGATGCTCAGCGCCAAAGCCCGCATGTGGCGGTGGGTGATGGACGAGGTCGTCCATGCGCCCGTGGAGCCTATTTTGCACCCATCCCGGTACCGGCTGCTCTGGATCGGGGCATTCACATTCGTGGGTCACCTGGTCATCTACGCCATCTGGGGCCACCTGGTGCCCCAGCCGTACGAAAACGTGTGGGCCCGCCTGGTCATGGCCTTCCTGGCCCTCATATATGTGTTGCCCCGGATTTCGCGCGATCCGTCGGCCACGGCCAGCGGCCGTCTCTTCAGCCTGGCCACCTGGATCCAGCTGCCCTGGTTCTTCACCTGGATGTACTGGATGAACGGCGGCAATGCCGCCTGGCTGGGCAGCGTGGCGGCGATGATCCTCATTTATTACCACGCCACCGACTGGCGCCTGGCCACGCTGGGCCTGATCACCGGCGGGATCGCGGGCTGGGCCACGGCGGAGTTCTACGGCGGCAGCACCCAGCCGTTCGAGGAGCCCCTGGCGAACCTGGTGGTGATCGTCTTCGCCTGGCTCATGGGCCTGATGCTGGGCTTCTCCAGCGCCAACCTGCGCCGCGCCCGCCTGCTCAACACCCTGAGCACCATGGGCGTGATGGCCCACGAGCTGCGCACGCCGCTGGCCACGGTGAACCTGATGGGCGACGTCATGCGCAACCTGGTCCAGCACGACGTGCCCGAGTCCAAGCGCAAGAAGCTGGAGGAACTCGCCACGCGGCTGCAAAACCTGGTGCGCAGCATGAACCGCCAGATCGACACCCAGATCTCCAACGCGCAGCTGATGCGCCTGCCGCGCGAGCAATCCCTGATCATGGCGGCCGAACTGGTGCAGGAGGTGGTGAATCAGTACCCCTACCGGTCCTCGCGGGAGCGCGACTGCGTGCAGGTGCACATCCAGAGCGATTTCTGCTTCTCGGCCTCACGCCCCCTGTTCGCCCAGGTGCTCACCAACCTGATCAAGAACGCGCTGCACGCCCTGGCCGCCGCCAGCACGGCGCCCAGCCCGGGCGACCTGCGGGTGGACGTGGGCCTTCACCACGGCAAAGGCCGCATTGCGGTGTCGGACGACGGCATCGGCATCACGCACGAGCAACAGCAGCGCATCTTCGAGCCCTTCTTCTCCACCCAGAGCGGGGCCGGCAACGGCCTGGGCCTGACCTTCTGCAAGAACGTGGTCGAGGCCGCCCATGGCCGTCTCAGCGTGCACTCCCAACCCGGGCTCGGCGCGGTCTTCATGATCGACCTGCCCCTCAACACATCCACGGCCCAGACGCTGGCCGTCTCAGGCTGACCAAGATGGCACTGACGATCTCACTCTTTCATCGCCCGGGCAGCGTCCTCTTCCTGGACGATGACACCGACTACCTCGAAATGCTGGGCATGGTCATTCCCGCGCACTGGCAGGTCGAGCTCTATTCGCGCCCCTCGGGTTTTGCCGCCCGCATGCAGAACGAGCCCGCGCGCTGGGAGGCCGACGCCATGGCCCAGCTGCAGATGATCGAACGCTGGCGCCAGGGCCAGCCGCTGCTGCCCCAGGTGTTGCGCTACTGGGCCATCAGCGCCGCGCGCTACGAACTGGCCCAGATCTGCGTGGTGGACTACGCCATGCCCGGCACCGACGGCCTGCGGGTGCTCAACACCTTGCTCGACTGGCCGGGCTCGCGCGTGCTGCTGACCGGGCAGGCCGATGAGCAGATCGCCATCCAGGCCTTCAACAACGGGCTGATCGACCAGTTCGTGCCCAAACAGACCACCGACATCACGCGCCACCTGCTGGGCGTGCTGCGCAAGCTGTCACAGACCCCGCATCCCCGCCTCAACACCCTGTGGCGCGCCGCCCTGCGGCCGGCGCAGCAGTCCATGCTGCAGATCCCGTCGGTGGCGCAGGCGCTGCGCGCCTACACCGAGCAGCATTGGGTGGAGTACGTGGTGCTGGGCGAGCCTTTCGGCCTGATCGGCCTGGACTCCATGGGCAACTGCCACTGGCTGCAGCTCGAACCGACCGCCAGCCTGCCCGATCTGGCCGAACTCGCGGGGTCGGCCGGGCTGGGCTTCGATGCCGTGCGCGCCGTACAGGCCGGGCAACGGCTGGCCGCCGTGGAACTGCACCAGCAGATGGGCCTGCGGGGCCCGGTTCGGACCGCGCAGGCCTTCCCGGTCGGGGACGACGGCGTGTTGTCCGGCGCCCTGTTCAGCCTGGACCGCGCCGACCTGCCCCAGCCCATCTATGCCTACCGGCATTTTCTGGAAGCCCAGGGCGGGCGCGAGGTCCACGACACTTAAGCGGCGAGGGCCTCCTGCTCCTGCGCGCCGGCCTGGACGCGGGCGCGCCGGGCGCACGGCCAATCCCAGGGTTTGACAATGGGCGCGATCTCGCGCGCCACGGCCTCGAGGTGGTCCAGCTCGGCCTCGGTCAGCGCCGCGTTGAGCGTGAGGCGCACCAGGGCGCGCTTGCTGCTGGTGGCCGGGGCGCAGAAGATCGCGCCGAACACGCCGCGCTTCTCCAGCTCGTCGCGCAGGCGCATGGTGTCCGGCTCGGTGCCGGCTTCGAGCGAGATGATCTGCTCCGTGCCCTGGTGGATCCAGTAGCCCAGGCCGCCCAGGGTGTCGCGCACCCGGCGGGTGATGGCCTTGAGGCGGGACCGCTCGTCGTCGGCCTTCTGCAACACCTCGACCGTGGCCCGCAGCCCGGCGATTTCATGGGGAAGCAGGCAGGAGCTGAAGATATTCGGGAAGCTCGAGCTCAGGATGTAGTACCGCATGCTGGCCGGGGCAGTGAAAAAGCCGGCGCGCCCGGCGACCGACTTGGCCAGGCTGGCGGAAATGAAGTGCACCCGGTCCGTCAGACCGAGTTCGGCGCACAGGCCGGCGCCGCTCGGGCCGTGCGTGCCCAGGGAGTGCGATTCGTCCACCAGGATCATGCTGCCATGTTTTTCAACCACCTCGATCATGGCTTCCAGCGGACACACCGAGCCGGTGGTGCTGTAGACCGAGTCCACCACCACCACGCCCGGGCCGTTCTTGGCCATCATCTTGTCGAGGTGGGCCGCGTCGTTGTGCCGGAACGCAAAAGCCGGCGCGCGGGCTGCATGGGCCCCTTCCCACAGGGAGGCGTGGGCCTGGGTGTCCAGGTACACGGGGGTATTGGCGTCCGCGATGGACTGCAGCAGGCCGACGTTGGCCGAGTAGCCGGACTGGCAGACAAAGGCGTCTTCCTTGCCGACCCAGCCCGCCAGCGCCATTTCAAGTGCGCGCGTGGGGTGCTGCTGCAGCAGAAACACGCCCGACTGCACCACGAACTCGCTGGACTTCGTGATGGCCTCGACCTGGGCCGCGACGATGCTGGGGTGGCCGGTCACGCTGAGGTAGTCGTTGCCGTCCAGGCGCACCGCATTGGGGCCGGGGGAAGAGCCGTGCAGCACAAATTTGCCGCCCCAGTTGCCCTCCCAGCGAGGTTTGAAATCCCGATCCATCCGCTGAACCAGTGTGGCGGCCAGCGGTGGGTTCTTGAAGACGGCCTCTTGAGCACGTTCCAGCGTTTCCATGGGGTTCCCCTTAGCGGATAGAAAACCCCATTAAAAAAAGAAATCCGTGAAAAATCACACGACCCCTGTCAGGTTTGACAGGGGTTATGAGGCTTTCTTCTCAAGTTTCAGCTCTTGGTGCCGACAGGCGGTGACGCGGTGCAGCAACACCCCGAAAAGGCCACCGCCTCAGTTCTGCCGCCAGGGCAGCCCGCGGTACCGCCAGCCACCTTTGCGCCCCCGGTGGGCGTCGGCATCGGGATCGCCTTCAAAGCCTTCGAGGATGTTGTAAGCCTCCAGGCCCAGTTCGGCGGCCCGTTTGGCCGCTGCGATGGAACGCACCCCGCTGCGGCACAGCAGCACCAGCTTGCGGTCGCCGGCCGCCTCCCGCACCTGCTGGTCGAAGCTCGGGTTGACCGCCATGCCGGGCCACTGCTTCCAGGCCACCGGCACCGCCCCCGGCACGAACCCCACCCACTCGCGTTCGGCGTCGGTGCGCACGTCCACCAGCACCGCCTCCCCGCTCTGGACCCAGCGCCAGGCCAGCTCGGGCGAGACATCGCCGGCGTAGCTGCCCTGGTGAGCGCCCGACGCCGGCAGGGGTTGCATCTGCAGCGCGCCGTCGACGTCGTGGCGCAAGCCGGAGGTGAGATTGGCGGGCACGGCCTCGTCGATGCGCCTGGGGCGCGGCAGGTTCAGCGAGTTCATCAAGGCCACGAACTCGGCCTCGGTCTTGCCTGCCACCCTGGTATTGGTGGTTTTCTCGCGCCCGATGCTGGAGCACGAACGCCCCTGGTAGTCGTGGCCGGGCCAGACGACGGTGTCGTCCGGCAGGGCGAACAGCACCTGGGTGAGGCTGCGGTACAGGGCTTCGGCGCTGCCCGACTGGAAATCGGTGCGGCCGCAGCCGTTGATGAGCAGGGTGTCGCCGGTGAACACGTGGTCGCGCCAGAGAAAGCTCATGCTGCCGGCGGTGTGGCCGGGTGTGTGCAGCGCCTTGAGCACCTCGCCGCCGAACTTCAGGGTGTCGCCGTCCTGGAGCTGGACGCCGGCCGTGCCGATGCCGCAGCCCTGGGGGGCGGCCGTCCTGGCGCCGGCCAGTTCGGCCAGGCGGCCTGCGCTGGTGATGTGGTCGGCGTGCGCATGGGTCTCCACCGTCCAGACCAGCTTCAGCCCGTACTCCCGCAGGACCGCGAGATCGCGGTCGATCTGCTCGTCGACCGGGTCGATGAGCAGTGCATCGCGGCTGAGTTGGTCGAACAGCACATAGGTGTACGTGCTGGAGGCGGGGTCGAACAGCTGGATCGGCTTCATCGGAAAGTGGGGGTGGAACGCGTGGAGGGGCCATCATGCCCGAGGGCGGAAACCACGAAATTTCAACATCGATTGAAGATATTTTCACGCCCATTTTTGGTGCTGGTGCAAGCAAAAACAAGGACTTGCGGCCGGAAGGGTGATTCACTGGTCGGTGAAAACCCTGCGCACGGCAGTGGCACCTTGGGCGCATCATCGGCGGCTCATCAACCCGACTGGAGACAACAGATGACTGACAAGAAGACCGTCACTTCGCGCCGAGGCATGCTCAAGGGCGCCGCCGTTGCGGCCGGCGCCATGTCCGTGCCCATGATCGCCACGGCTCAGACCACCACGCTGCGCTTCCAGAGCACCTGGCCGGCCAAGGACATCTTCCACGAATACGCCCAGGATTTCGCCAAGAAGGTGAACGACATGGCGGGCAGTCGCCTGAAGATCGAGGTACTGCCGGCGGGGTCGGTCGTGCCGGCCTTCCAGTTGCTGGACGCGGTCGCCAAGGGCACGCTGGACGGCGGCCACGGCGTGGTCGCCTACTGGTACGGCAAGAACTCCGCCCTGGCCCTGTGGGGTTCCGGCCCGGGCTACGGCATGGACGCCAACATGGTCCTGGCCTGGCACAAGTACGGTGGCGGCAAGGCCCTGATGGAGGAGATCTACAAGAGCCTGAACCTCGATGTGGTGTCCTACCTGTCCGGCCCGATGCCCTGCCAGCCGCTGGGCTGGTTCAAGAAGCCGGTGGCCAAGGTCACCGACATGAAGGGCCTGAAGTTCCGCACCGTGGGCCTGGCGGTGGACGTGTTCACCGACATGGGCACCGCCGTGAACCCGCTGCCCGGTGGCGAGATCGTGCCGGCGCTGGACCGCGGGCTGATCGACGCGGCCGAGTTCAACAACGCCTCCAGCGACCGCGTGCTGGGCTTCCCCGACGTGGCCAAGAACTGCATGCTGCAGAGCTTCCACCAGTCGGGCGAGCAGTTCGAGATCCTGTTCAACAAGACCAAGCTCAATGCCCTGCCAGCCGAGCTCAAGGCCATCATCGACAACGCGGCCGAAGCCGCCAGTGCCGACATGAGCTGGAAGGCCATCGACCGCAACTCGCAGGACTACGAAGCCCTGAAGAAAGACGGCATCAAGTTCTACAAGACGCCCGATCCCATCCTGCGTGCGCAGCTGGCCTCGTGGGACAAGACCATCGCCAAGAAGGCGGGCGAGAACCCGCTGTTCAAGAAGGTGCTCGACTCGCAGAAGGCCTTCGCGCAGCGGGCCGGCCAGTGGCACAACGACTACACGGTCGACTTCAAGATGGCCTTCAATCACTACTTCGCCAAGAAGACCTGATTTCGGCACAAGGGAACGAGGGGCATGGCGCCGGCGCGATGCCCCTCTTTTTTTTGCCCGTTCACCGCGCCGGCTGAGGAATCACGATGCAATCCATCTTGTGGACCATCGATCGGCTGTCCACGCTGATCGGCAAGGTCTTCGCCTGGTGCGCCCTCCTGCTGACACTGCTGATCAGCTGGGAGGTGTTCTCGCGCTACGCCCTGAACAACCCCCACGCCTGGGTGCTCGACGCCCAGATCATGTTGTACGGCACGATGTTCATGACGGCGGGCGCGTACACCCTGTCCAAGAACGGACACGTCCGGGGTGACGTGCTCTATGGCTTTTTCCAGCCGCGGACCCAGGCCACGGTGGACCTGGTGCTGTACATCCTGTTCTTCCTGCCCGGCATCGTCGCGCTGACCTGGGCCGGCTGGATCTACGCGGGCGAATCGCTCGCGATCCGCGAACAGACCTTCTCGGCCGACCCCCTGCCACTGTATCCCTTCAAGTATGTGATCCCGCTGGCGGGCCTCACGCTGCTGCTGCAGGGCCTGGTGGAGATCGTGCGCTGCATCCAGTGCATCCAGACCGGCGCCTGGCCGGCGCGCGAAGATGACGTGCAGGAAGTCGACGTCGAAAAACTCAAGGAAATGGTCAACGTGAAAGACGAAGACATCGCTGCACTCGACGCCGTGGTCGTCGCCCAGGAGAAAAAGCAATGAAGCTGCGCAAGGAACTCTGGTTCGGCCTCAGCTTCATGGCCCTCATCGTGGTGCTGGCGGCCGGCGTGCTGCTGAGTGCCGAGACGATCACGCAAGGCCACCTCGGCCTGCTGATGCTCTCGCTGGTGGTTGTCGCCATCATGCTGGGCTTTCCCACCGCGTTCACGCTCATGGGCATGGGCATGCTGTTCACCTGGCTGGCCTATGAACGGGACGTCACGCGCACGCTGGACCTGATGGTGCAGTCGGCCTACAAGACCATGGCCAACGATGTGCTCATCGCCATCCCGCTGTTCGTCTTCATGGGCTACCTGGTGGAGCGCGCGAACCTGATCGAATCGCTCTTCAAGAGCATGCACCTGGCCATGGCCCGCCTGCCCGGCGCCCTGGCGGTGGCCACCCTCGTGACCTGCACCATCTTCGCCACCGCCACCGGCATCGTCGGCGCGGTGGTGACGCTGATGGGCCTGCTCGCCTTGCCGGCCATGCTGCGTGCGGGCTACAGCGTGCCGCTCGCGGCTGGCGCCATCACGGCGGGCGGCTGCCTGGGCATCCTGATCCCGCCGTCGGTGCTGCTGATCGTCTACGGCGCCACGGCCGGTGTGTCGGTGGTCCAGCTCTACGCGGGGGCCTTCTTCCCCGGTCTGATGCTGGCGACGCTGTACATCGTGTACGTGATCGTCGTGGCCAAGCTCAAGCCGCAATGGGCGCCGCCGCTGAGCGCCGAAGAGCGCCGGGTCCACCTGCCCACCCTGACCCAGCGCCTGACGACCGACCCGACCGCCCACGCGGTGCTGGGCCTGCTCAAGGGCCGGCGCAACGCGGATGTGCCGATGTCGCACCTGCTCAAGCAGATCGGCCTGGCCGCGCTGCCCGCGCTGATCTTCGCCGCCGTCATGATCCCGAGCTATGAGGCGGTGACCACGGTGAGGGCGGAGGCCGTGTACGAAATCGAGGAAATCGGCGCCAGCCGCTCCGGCGCCGCCGAGGGCGGCCTGGCCGAGCCGCCGACCGAAGGAGGTCTGGCCGAGCCCCCGTCCGAATCGGGTGGCCTGGCCGAGCCCCCGGCGGACCCCGATGTGCCCGAGGCCGCGGGCGGTCTGCAGCCGCCCCCCGGCGCCGAAGCCGACAAACCGGCGGACGCACCCGCCGCTGCAACCGAAGCGGCCACGGAGGCCGGCGCGGTGGACGACGCCGCCACGACGCAACCCGCCCCTACCTGGTGGTGGGTGGTCTTCGCGGTCACGGGCGCGCTCGTCACCCTGTTCTACCTGTTCCTCAGCTTCGCCCGCCTTGAAATCTTCAAGATGCTGCTGGCCTCGTTCTTTCCGCTGGTGCTGCTGATCCTGAGCGTGCTGGGGTCGATCGTGCTGGGCCTGGCCACGCCCACCGAGGCCGCGGCCATGGGCGCGCTGGGCGGCATGCTGCTGGCGGCCGCTTACCGGCGGCTCAACATGGCCGTGCTCAAGGAGTCGGTCTACCTGACGGCCAAGACCTCGGCCATGGTGTGCTGGCTGTTCGTCGGCTCTGCGATCTTCTCCGCGGCATTCGCGCTGCTGGGCGGGCAGGCGCTGGTGGAGCAGTGGGTGCTCAGCATGGAACTCACCAAGATCGAGTTCCTGGTGATGACCCAGATCATCATCTTCCTGCTGGGCTGGCCACTGGAATGGACCGAGATCATCGTGATCTTCATGCCCATCTTCATCCCGCTGCTGGCTCACTTCGACGTGGACCCGCTGTTCTTCGGCCTGCTGGTGGCGCTGAACCTGCAGACCGCCTTCCTCAGTCCGCCGGTGGCCATGGCCGCCTTCTACCTGAAGGGTGTGGCCCCCCCGCACGTCACGCTGAACCAGATCTTCCTGGGCATGCTGCCCTTCATGGGCATCCAGATCCTGGCCATCGTGCTGCTGTACATGTTCCCCGGCATCGGCCTGTGGCTGCCGCAGCTGCTCTACAAGTGATCTGACGGGTCCGGTCTCACCCCAGGGGGCGCTTCGGCGCCCCTTCTTTTTTTGGGGAAACGGGTTATATTACGTTTACGTAAACGTCAATTGCCCGGATGCGCGAAGAATCGTGTCCGAGCCGCCCCTCGCTGGAGACCGAATGCCCCGCCCGAACGACGCCTCCCCGCCCTTCCCGCGCGCCGCCCTGCGTGCGGGCAAAGGCAGCGCGTGGCGCGACTGGCAGATCGAGCCACTGGCCGAAGGCGCCACGGCCACCAAGGTCTCGCTCAAGAAGCTCAAGCCCGAGGCCAAGCCCTTTTCCAGCGGCGACAAGGCGGCCGACCAGGCCGCCGTGCAGGCCCTCGCCGAAGAGCTCGACGGCCTGCAGGACCTGTTCTACGCCGACCGCCGCTACAAACTGCTCGTGGTGCTGCAGGGCACCGACACCGCCGGCAAGGACGGCACCGTGCGAGGCGTGTTCGCGCGCACCAGCCCGCTGGGCGTGCACACCGTGGGCTGGAAAGCCCCGACCGAGGCCGAGCGCGACCACGACTACCTCTGGCGCATCCACCAGCAGATGCCAGGCGCCGGCGAAACCATGGTCTTCAACCGCAGCCACTACGAAGACGTGCTGGTGCCCGTGGTCAACGGCTGGATCACGCCTGCCCAGACCGCCCAGCGCTTCGCGCACATCAACGACTTCGAGCGCCTGCTCGCCGAGACCGGCACCGTGATCCTGAAGTTCATGCTGCACATCGGCAGCGACGAGCAGCGCCAGCGCCTGCAGGAGCGCGTGGACGACCCGACCAAGCACTGGAAATTCAGCGAAGGCGACCTCGACGTGCGCAAGCAATGGGCCGACTACCAGCGCGCCTACGAGGCGCTGCTGGCCCGCACCAGCACCCCCTGGGCGCCCTGGAACGTGGTCCCGGCCAACTCCAAGACCCACCGCAACCTGATGATCGCGACCATCGTGCGCGACACCCTCAAGGCCCTCGACCTGCGTTACCCGCCGCCCAAGCCCGCGCTGGCCGGCCTGCGCGTCGAGTGAGCCCTTCCGCCATCCGCCCCCAGAGAGAGACACCATGAGCAACCTCGCCGCCGAGTACCAGGCACTGGCCAACTACCGCCCCACGCACAAGGTGCGTTTCGTCACCGCCGCCAGCCTGTTCGACGGGCACGATGCCGCCATCAACATCATGCGGCGCATCCTGCAGGGCATGGGCGCCGAGGTGATCCACCTGGGCCACAACCGCTCGGTGGACGAGGTGGTGACCGCCGCGCTGCAGGAAGACGCGCAAGGCATCGCCATCAGCTCCTACCAGGGCGGCCATGTGGAGTACTTCAAGTACATGGTCGACCTGCTCAAGAGCCGGGGCGGCGAGCACATCCAGGTGTTCGGCGGCGGCGGCGGCGTGATCGTGCCGGCCGAGATCCGCGAGCTGCAGGACTACGGCGTGACGCGCATCTACAGCCCCGAAGACGGCCAGAAGATGGGCCTGGCCGGGATGATCGGCGAGATGGTGATGCGCTGCGACCGCGACCTCAGCCCCTACGCGCCCAAGGCGCTGGCGGCCATCGAAGGCCAGGGCGAGCTGAACTGGCGTGCGCTGGCCCAGCTCATCACGGTGCTGGAGAACGGCAGCGCCGACGCCGCCATCGTCTCCGCCCTGCGCGAACAGGCCAAGAGCAAGAAGGTGCCGGTGCTCGGCATCACCGGCACCGGCGGCGCGGGCAAGTCCTCGCTGACCGACGAACTCATCCGCCGCCTTCGGCTGGACCAGGACGACCGCCTGCGCGTGGCCGTGATCTCCATCGACCCCTCGCGCCGCAAGAGCGGCGGCGCCCTGCTGGGCGACCGCATCCGCATGAACGCCATCAACCCCTGGAGCCAGGGGCAGCGCGTCTACATGCGCTCGCTGGCCACGCGCGACTTCGGCAGCGAGATCAGCGCCGCCCTGCCCGACGTGATCGCGGCCTGCAAGTGCGCCGGCTTCGACCTCATCGTGGTCGAGACCTCCGGCATCGGCCAGGGCGACGCGGCCATCGTGCCGCATGTGGACCTGCCCATGTACGTGATGACGCCCGAGTTCGGCGCCGCCAGCCAGCTCGAGAAGATCGACATGCTGGACTTCGCGGCCTTCGTGGCCATCAACAAGTTCGACCGCAAGGGCGCGCTCGACGCCCTGCGCGACGTGGCCAAGCAGGTGCAGCGCAACCAGGAAGCCTGGAGCACGCCGCCCGACCAGATGCCCGTGTTCGGCACCATGGCCGCGCGCTTCAACGACGACGGCGTGACCGCGCTGTACCAGGCGCTGAAAGTCCGCCTGGGCGAGCTCGGCCTGCCGCTGCAGGAAGGCCGGCTGCCTGCCGTGAAGGTGCGCCACAGCACCAACCAGACGCCGGTCGTGCCGCCCGCGCGCACGCGTTACCTCGCCGAAATCAGCGACACGGTGCGCGGCTACAAGAAGAAGGCGATCGAGCAGTCGCGCCTGGCGCGCGAGATCCAGCAGCTCAACGCCAGCGCGGCCATGCTGCGCAAGGACAAGCCCGAGCGCGCACGCGCCGCCGAGGCCGTGATCGACCTGGCCCAATTGCGCGAGCTCGACCAGGACCCGGCCGCCCGCAAGCTGCTCGCCCAGTGGCCCGACATGCAGAAGGCCTACGCGGGCGACGAGTACGTGGTGAAGATCCGCGACAAGGAGATCCGCACCGCGCTGACGACGAAGAGCCTCTCGGGCACCGTCATCCGCAAGGTCGCGCTGCCGAAGTACGAAGACCACGGCGAGATCCTGAAGTGGCTGATGCTGGACAACGTGCCCGGCAGCTTCCCCTACACCGCCGGCACCTTCGCCTTCAAGCGCGAGGGCGAGGACCCCACGCGCATGTTCGCGGGCGAAGGCGACGCCTTCCGCACCAACCGCCGCTTCAAGCTGCTCTCCGAGGGCATGGCGGCCAAGCGCCTGTCCACCGCCTTCGATTCGGTCACGCTCTACGGCAACGACCCCGACCCGCGCCCCGACATCTACGGCAAGGTGGGCAATTCGGGCGTGAGCATCGCCACGCTGGAGGACATGAAGGTGCTCTACGGCGGCTTCGACCTCTGCCACCCGGCCACCTCGGTCTCCATGACCATCAACGGCCCGGCGCCCAGCATCCTCGCGATGTTCATGAACACCGCGATCGACCAGAACCTGGAGAAGTTCGAGACCGAAAACGGCCGCCAGCCCACCGCCACCGAGGCCGCCAAGATCCGCGAATGGGTGCTGGCCAATGTGCGCGGCACGGTGCAGGCCGACATCCTCAAGGAAGACCAGGGCCAGAACACCTGCATCTTCTCGACCGAGTTCTCGCTCAAGGTGATGGGCGACATCGCCGAGTACTTCGTGCACCACGACGTGCGCAACTTCTACTCGGTGTCCATCAGCGGGTACCACATCGCAGAGGCCGGCGCCAACCCGATCAGCCAGCTCGCCTTCACGCTCTCCAACGGCTTCACCTTCGTGGAAGCCTACTTGGCGCGCGGCATGCACATCGACGACTTCGCTCCCAACCTGAGCTTCTTCTTCAGCAACGGCATGGACCCGGAATACACCGTGCTCGGCCGTGTGGCGCGCCGCATCTGGGCCACGTCCATGCGCGACAAGTACGGCGCGAACGAGCGCAGCCAGAAGCTGAAGTACCACGTGCAGACCAGCGGCCGCTCCCTGCACGCGCAGGAGATCCAGTTCAATGACATCCGCACCACGCTGCAGGCGCTGATCGCGATCTACGACAACTGCAACAGCCTGCACACCAACGCTTTCGACGAGGCCATCACCACCCCGACCGAAGACTCGGTGCGCCGCGCGATGGCGATCCAGCTCATCATCAACCGCGAGTGGGGCCTGGCCAAGAACGAGAACCCCAACCAGGGCGCCTTCATCATTGACGAGCTCACCGAGCTGGTCGAAGAGGCCGTGCTGCAGGAGTTCGAGAAGATCGCCGAACGCGGCGGTGTGCTCGGTGCGATGGAAACCGGCTACCAGCGCGGCAAGATCCAGGACGAGTCCATGCACTACGAGATGCTCAAGCACACGGGCGAATACCCGATCGTGGGCGTGAACACCTTCCGCAACCCGCACGGCGACCTCACGCCCGAGACACTGGAACTCGCCCGCTCGACCGACGACGAGAAGCAGAACCAGCTCAAGCGCCTGGCCGACTTCCACGCCCGCCACGCCGACGAGGCCCCTGCCATGCTGCAGCGCCTGCGCCAGGCGGTGATCGAGAACGGCAACGTGTTCGAGGTCCTGATGGACGCCGTGCGCGTGTGCTCGCTCGGTCAGATCACGAACGCCCTGTTCGAGGTGGGCGGGCAGTACCGGCGCAACATGTGACGAGGCCCGGCGCGGGCCCGGGGTTCACATCGGCCGCGCCAGCGGCAGGTTGAGCAAGAGGTTCTGCGGCTTGAGCTTGAGCAGGCCGTCGGCCGCCATCGCCAGGCCCAGGTAGACCGGCTTGCCGCGCACGTCGGCGCGCATGTCCTGCGGGTCGACGAAGCTCAGCCGGAACAGGCTGATCAGCCGGCGCTGGCGCTCGGGGTCCACCTCATTGCCCAGGTAGAGGTCGTTGAGCAGCGCGGTCGAGGTCACATCCAGCCCCACATGCCAGCGCCACGACGGGTCTTCCACCCGCGCTTCGGGCTGGATCTTCACGGCCACGCCGTGGAAATGGCGCACCCACTTCTCCAGCACCGAGGCCAGCGCCTTCAGGCCCGAGCGGGAGCGCGTCATGGTGAGCGTGAGCCCATGCGGCAATTCGTTCTGGATTTCGTGCGTGAGGTCGAGCACGAAGTTGAAGCGCCCAGCCCCCTCCCGGCTGCGCAGGTATCGCGGCGCATTGTCGTCGCCCAGCACCTCGATCTGCGTGGCCGGCAGCGCCGCGCCGCCCTGCACCAACAGGCGCCCCAGCTCGCCCAGGCCGCCGGTCTCGTTGAGCAGGTCCAGCACCTCGCTGTCGCCGCCAAGCACGCGGCCATCCTGCACGCTCACGCGCTGGCGGCGAAACAGCATCTCGGCCGCGCGCCAGGCCCAGGCGTCGGTTTCGTCTTCCAGGAGGTGGCACACCAGGGCCTGCACCAGCAGGTCCAGAAACAGCGGCGGGATCTGGATCGCACCGGTCTGGAAAAAACCGGCGTAGGCGGCCTCGAGCGAGCCCGCGGCCACCACCGCGTCCCGGAAGCCCAGGAACAGCCGGTGGTTGGCGCGGGCATCCTCGTCCTCGAAGGCGTCGAGTTCGGCCGGCGCGACGGCGCGCGTGGGCTCAGCCATCAAGGCGGCGTGCAACGCCCGCTCGGCTTGGCAGGACTCTTCGACCAGCGCGAGTTCGGGGCGATCGAGCCAGAGCCGCCAGTAGCCGTCGGTGGGGGTCAACCAGCCGCGCGCATCGCGCACCAGGTGCTCGTGGCCGCAGGACGACCAGATGGAAGGGGAAACGTCGGACATGAAGAAAACCCGCTGCGCGCGCAAGCGCGTGGCGGGTTGGGAGTCAATGGGTGAACGCATTGTCGTTCACCCGCAGCGGCGCCGAGGCGCCGCTGCTTCAGGGCGCGGCCTGCAGGGCGCCGGCCTTGCGGCTGCCCGAGATCGCCCGGGAGGCGTAAGGCGCGGGCGCATCGCGGGTGTAGGTCGCATCCGGCACGCCGGCCAGGCCGATCAGGGCCTGCAACGTGGCATTCGGCCAGAAGTTGGGGCTGGTGATGTTGCTCGCGCCCGGGATGTTGGCGGCCACCGAGTTCACGTTGTTCGACTGCGTCACGTTGGAGAAGCTGCTGGCGAACAAGGACTGGTTGCCGGTCCCCGCGAACAGGTTGGCGGTGAGTGCGACCGAGGCGCCGCCGGCCACGGACAGGTAGGCCCCGCCCGAACGGGTGATGGCGACGGTGTTGTGCACCATTTCCAGCGAGGTGCTGGGGTTCGACAAGCCTTCCATGCCGTAGGCGATCGCGTTGTTGTTTTCCGCCAGCGGCCCCTTGTGGAACAGGTTGCCCTTCAGGACCACGCGGCCGCCGTTGGGGAAGTCGGCCAGGTAGCTCGACGTACCCGAAGGGCCGTCCATGAAGTAGCTGTTCTGGATGATGGACTCGCGCGCCCGGCTCTTGAGGTTGTGACCGACCTTGGCCTCGTGGAAGTAGCTGGAGTTCACCGTCAGCCGGTCGATCTGGTTGACGTAGATGTTGTGCGTGTAGCCGTCGCCCCGGCCGTTGCGCGCGAACTCGGAACTCTCGATCGTGATCGTGGCGGAGCCGGCGTTGGCCAGGATGCCGTTCTCGTTGTCGTAGAAGCCGCTGTTGGTGATGCGCAGGTCGCCGGTGTGCTCGGCCCGGATGCCGGCGCCGTTCTGGTCGGGCACCACGGTGTCGCGGAACTCGATGTTGTCGATGGTGATGTTCGCGCCCGACACCACCCACAGGCCCTTGCCGCGGGCGTTGTTGCCATTGGCGAACAGCCGCGCGCGGCTGCCCATGCCACAGATGGTCAGGTTGTTGACGGTCCAGGAGGCCACGTCGCCCCGGTAGTCGCCCCCGTCGATCTTGATCACATCGCCCGCCTGCGCCACGGCCGCCGCCGCACTGGGCACCGCGTAGGTCCGGCCCGGCCCCACCTGGAGCACCCGGCCGGGTGCGGTGTCGCACACGGCGCCGGCCGACAGGGGTGGCGAAGGCGACGGCGTGGGGCTGCCGCCCGAGGAGGAGCCCCCCGAGGACGAACCGCCGCCACCACCGCCGCACGCACTCAGGGCGGCGGCGAGCAGCAGACCGGGGAACGCAAGGGAAGAAAACGGACGGCGAGCAGCAGGGCTCGATGGCAGAGAGAAGGGCGTGTTCAAGATGGGCAAGGAATGGAGGTGCGGGGCGCAGGGCCGGCGGAGAGCTGCGGGGGGAGTCTCGCCGTTCGGCGCCCCACCCCCGCCAGAACCGGGAGATGGGCCGCAGTGTGGGCCCTGACGCAAGACCTATTGTCACATGATGATTCTTTATGTAACCGATGTCCGCCACCCTGCCCGGCAAGCCCCACCGATCGGGGCTTCACCTGTAACAGCTCATACGCTTTGATGCATGAAAAAGGCCCGCACGGGGCGGGCCTTCAGAACGGAGCGAACCGGCCTCAGGGCGCGGCCTGCAGCGCGCCGACCTTGCGGCTGCCCGAGATCGCGCGCAGCGTGTAGGGCGCGGGCGCATCGCGGGTGTAGCTGGCGTCCGGCACCACCGACAGGGCAATCAGGGACTGCAGCGTGGCGTTGGGCCAGAAGTTCGGCGTGGTGACGTTGGACGCGCCCGGGACGTTGCTGGCCACCGAGGTCACGTTGTTCGACTGCACCGCGTTGCCGGCGGCATAGCCGCCGGTGATCAGCGCGGGGCTGCCCGTGCCGGCGAACAGGTTGGCCGTGAGCTTGACCGAGCTGGTGCCGTTGGCGATCGCCAGGAAGGCGCCGCCGGAACGGGTGACGACCACCGTGTTGTGCGCGGCCTCGAAGGTGTTGCTCGGGTTGGACAGGCCTTCGGCGCCATAGGAAATGGCGTTCGGGTTGTCCGCGTTCGGGCCCTTGTGGAACATATTGCCCTTCAGCACCACCTTGCCACCGTTGGGGAAGTCGGCCAGGTAGCTCGACGTGCCGGTGGCGCCGTCCATGAAGTAGCTGTTCTCGAGCACCGACTCTTTCGCCCGGCTCTTGAAGTTGTGGCCGATCTTGGCTTCGTGGAAGAAGCTGGAGGTCACCGCGATGCGGTCGATCTGGTTGACGTAGATGTTGTGCGTGTAGCCGTCACCCCGGCCGTTGCGCCCGAACTCGGAGCGGTCGATCGTGATCGTGGTTGCACCGGCGGCCGCCAGGATGCCGTTTTCGTTGTCGAAGAAGCCGCTGTTGCGCACCGTCAGGTTGACGCCGGGCTCCACGCGGATGCCGGCGCCGTTCTGATCGGGCACGGTCGCGTTGCGGAACTCGATGTTGTCGATCGTGATTTTCGGGCTGGAGACCACCCACAGGCCCTTGCCCTGGACGTTTTTCCCATCGGCGAACAGACGGGCTTTGCCGCCCACGCCGCAGATGGTGATGTTGCTGGCCTTCCAGGTTGCCGCATCGCCCCGGTAGTCGCCGGCGGTGATCTTGATCACGTCGCCCGACTGCGCGACCGCAGCCGCGGCGCTCGGCACGCTGTAGGTCTTGCCCGGACCGACTTGCAGCACGCGGCCGGTGGCCGTGTCGCAGGCCGTGCCCGAGGGAGCTGGCGCCGGTGCCGGTGCCGGTGCGGGGGCTGGCGCCGGTGCGGGGGCTGGCGCCGGTGCGGGGGCTGGCGCCGGTGCGGGAGCTGGTGCCGGTGCGGGAGCTGGCGCCGGTGCGGGAGCTGGCGCCGGTGCGGGAGCTGGCGCCGGTGCGGGGGCTGGCGCCGGTGCGGGAGCTGGCGCCGGTGCGGGAGCTGGCGCCGGTGCGGGAGCTGGTGCCGGTGCGGGAGCTGGTGCCGGTGCGGGAGCTGGCGCCGGTGCAGCCGCGGCCATCACCTCGCAAGTCTTGGTCGCGCCCTTGGCAGGGTCGTTACCGAAATAGCCGCTCGTGCAAAGACCGGCCGTGCGAACCGTCTTGTACGCCCAGCGGCTGCCGGTGCCGTAGCGCACGTTTTTCGTGCCGGAGAACCAGAACACCTTGCCTTCGTTGGCGACCTTGGTCCAGGTCGCGGACGTGCTCTGGGCCTGGGCCGGCGCGGCGGCCATGGCGAACAGCACGGCACAGGCGGCCAACACACCGGCGTGCGACGCCGGACGGGAGAAGGAATCGAGTTGGGACATGAGAAGAATCACCTGAAAGCTGAAGAAGAAAAAGCGACCGCCTCCTGAGCACGGGCTCTGCCGTGCCCTCCTGCCGGGCGGTCCGGCGGGTTATGGGGGTGACTGAAGTGCGCCCACCTTGCGGCTGCCCGAGATCGCCCGGGCGGCGTAGGGGGTGGGCGCATCGCGCGTGTAACTCGCGTCCGGCACCGTCGAGAGGCCGATCAGGGCCTGCAGCGCCGCGTTGGGCCAGAAGTTCGGGCTGGCGATGCTGCTGGCGCCCGGGATGTTGCTGGCCACCGAGGTCACGTTGTTCGACTGCGCCGCGTTGCCCGCGGCGTAGCCGCCCGTGATCAGCGAGGGACTGCCCGTGCCGGCAAACAGGTTGGCCGTGAGCGTGACCGACGAGGTCCCACTGGCGATGGCCAGGAAGGCGCCGCCCGAGCGGGTGATGGCCACGGTGTTGTGCACCGCCTCGAAGGTGTTGGTCGGGTTCGACAGGCCCTCCGCACCGTAGGAAATGGCATTCGGGTTGCTCGCCTGCGGGCCCTTGTGGAACAGGTTGCCCCGCAGGTACACACGGCCGCCGTTGGGGAAGTCGGCCAGGTAGCTCGACGTGCCCGTGGGGCCGTCCATGAAGTAGCTGTTCTCGATCACCGTCTCGCGGGCCCGGCTCTTGAGGTTGTGGCCGACCTTGGCTTCGTGGAAGTAGCTGCGGCTCACCGTCAACCGGTTGATCTGGTTGACATAGATGTTGTGCGTATAGCCGTCGCCCAGGCCGTTGCGCGCGAACTCGGAACCTTCGATGGTGATGGTGGACGAGCCGGCGTTGGCCAGGATGCCGTTCTCGTTGTCGTAGAAACCGCTGTTGACGATGCGCAGGTCGCCGCCGTGCTCGGCCCGAATGCCGGCACCGTTCTGATCGGGCACCGTGGTGTCGCGGAACTCGACGCTGTCGATGGTGATGTTCGAGCCGGTGACCACCCACAGGCCCTTGCCCCGGGCGTTGTTGCCGTTGGCGAACAGGCGGGCCTTGCCGCCCACGCCGCAGATGGTCAGGTTGCTGGCGGACCAGGAGGCGACGTCGCCCCGGTAGTCGCCGGCGGTGATCTTGATCACGTCGCCCGACTGCGCCACGGCGGCGGCGGCGCTGGGCACGGTGTAGGTCTTGCCCGGACCGACCTGCAGCACGCGACCGGTGGCGGCATCGCAGGCGGTGGTGGCGGGTGCCGGAGCAGGAGCAGGAGCAGGAGCAGGAGCAGGAGCAGGAGCAGGAGCAGGAGCAGGAGCCGGTGCGGGCGCCGGAGCTGGCGCGGGTGCGGGTGCGGGTGCAGGCGCCGGAGCTGGCGCGGGCGCCGGAGCTCCCGTGACCGGTTCGGTGGTCGTGCCACCCCCCGCCGCCGTGGAACCACCACCACCGCCACCACCACAGGCGGTCAGCGTGGCCGCGAAGAGCACGGCCAGCAACGGCAGCGACTTGCGGGTCGAGGAGGCATCCATCAAGGGCGTCGGGATCGGAGTCGGGTTCATGTCTGCGGCACAAAAACACCTTGACGCTCACTCGGGGGTGGCGGCTTGGCGATCGGAAGGGAGTTCCGGGTCACACTGCGATGCAGTGTCTGACACGCCTGGAACGTGAGATAAATCACCGCGATGGGCGGAGACCCACCCAGCGCGAACGGAGTATCAGCTTCCCAACGGCTTGGAGTCCGGCACGAAAGGTGTGGGTTGGTAACAAAATTCCCCGACGAAAAACGGGTGCCCGGTGGAGGGCCTGTGCCCAAGGTCCGCCCTGCGGCCGGTGGCTGGTAACACGCCATACGTTTTGAAACCAGCCCGAGGTCGATCACACTCGGGCATCACCTCACTCACAATACCGCCATGCAAAAAGACGTCAGCCTCATCGGTGTGCCGACCGACATCGGCGCCGGCGCCCGCGGCGCCTCCATGGGTCCCGAAGCCCTGCGGGTCGCGGGCCTGGCCACGGTGCTCGAAGGCCAGGGCCTGAGCGTGGCCGACCGCGGCAACCTCGGTGGCCCGGCCAACCCCTGGCTGCCTCCCACCGAGGGCTACCGCCATCTCCAGGAAGTGGTGGCCTGGAACCAGTCGCTGCACGAGGCCGTGCATGCCGAACTTGCGCTGGGTCGCCTGCCGATCGTGCTCGGCGGTGACCACTGCCTGGGCCTGGGCTCGATCAGCGCGGTGGCGCGCCACTGCCGCGAAGCACGCAAGAAGCTGCGCGTGCTCTGGCTCGACGCCCATGCCGACTTCAACACCGCCGCGCTCACCCCCAGCGGCAACATCCACGGCATGCCGGTGGCCCTGCTTTGCGGCATGGGCCCGCCCGAGCTCACCGGCATCGGCGGCACCACACCGGCCATCGACGCCAGCGTGGTGCGGCAGATCGGCATCCGCAGCGTGGACGCGGGCGAGAAGCGCCTGGTGCACCAGGCCGGCCTGGAGGTGTTCGACATGCGCTACATCGACGAGATGGGCATGCGCCACACCATGGAACAGGCGCTGATGGGCGTGGACGAGCAGACCCACCTGCACGTGAGCTTCGACGTGGACTTTCTCGACCCGGAGATCGCGCCGGGCGTGGGCACCACCGTGCTCGGCGGCCCGACCTACCGCGAGGCGCAACTGTGCATGGAGATGATCGCGGACACCGGTCGCCTGTGCTCACTCGACGTGATGGAGCTCAACCCGGCGCTCGATGTGCGCAACCGCACCGCCGTGCTGGCGGTGGACCTGATCGAAAGCCTGTTCGGCAAGTCGACGCTGATGCGGAAAAACTAAAGTTGTAACTCGATTACAACCAAAGGGTGCCTGGCGGCGGAGGCGAGGCGCTCAGCCCTGGCCCACGAGTTCAAAGTGCTCCACCACCGGCGGTTGCACGAAAAAGGGGCCGACGATGGCGCGCCATTGCGCGAAGGCTTCGGAGCCGCGGAAACCCACCGTGTGGTCTTCGAGCGTTTCCCACTGGATGAGCAGCACGTAGCGCCCCGGCGTTTCGATGCATCGCTGCACCTGGTAACCCTTGAGGCCCTTCGCCTGGGAAATGACGGTGCTCACGCCGCGAAGAATGGCTTCTTCAAAGGCTGAGCTCTTCAGGGGGTCGATGCGGATGTCGGCATGCTCGAGAATCATTTTTTGGAGCCCCCCGCGCCGCTTCGCGTCACCCCCCAGGGGGCGATGCCTGCGGCCTGGCAAAGCCAGTTCCGCGGCATCCTGGACGAAACGCGTGCGCGCCGGAGGAGAAGTGGTGGATCGGAGAAGTAAGGTTAACCGGAAACCGCGTGGAACCGGCTTTGCCGGGCCACTGCGGTTGCCCCCTCGGGGGGTGACGCGCCGTCAGGCGCGGCGCGGGGGGAACGATCGGCTCTCATCATATCGACCGCCTTCTCCGCCATCATGATCACTGGGGCGTTGGTGTTGCCGCCCACCACGCTGGGCATCACCGACGCATCCACCACGCGCAAGCCGGCCACGCCGTGCACGCGCAGGCGCGCGTCCACCACGTCCAGGCCCCCGGGCGCGCCATCCGGCCCCATGCGGCAGGTGCCCACCGGGTGGTAGATCGTGTCGGCGTGATCGCGGATGAATTGCTCGATCTGCGCATCGCTCTGCGCCTGGGCGGACGCCGCCGACTCGGTGCCGCCGTGGCGGGTGAGCGCGGGTTGCTGCAGCAGCTCGCGCATCCGCTTGAAGCCCTGCACCAGCCGCGCGGTGTCGTCGGCGTCCTGCAGGAAGGCGGGGTCGATCAGCGGCGGCGCCAGCGGGTCCGCACTGGCCAGCCGCAGGCTGCCCCGGCTCCGGGGGCGCAGCAGGCAGACATGGCACGAGTAACCATGGCCGAAGACCGTCTTGCGGCCGTGGTCCACCAGCTTGCCGACCACGAAGTGCAGCTGCAGGTCGGGAATGGGCTCGGCGGGCGAGCTCTTGATGAAGCCGCCCGCTTCCGCGAAGTTGGTGGTCAGCATGCCGCTGCGCCGGCGCCGCCACTCGAAGATGCCGCGCACCACCCGCGCCACGCCGGTGAGCGAGAGGCCGAACAGGTCCTTGATCCTGGGGGCGTTGACCACCATGACCACGTCCACGTGATCGTGCAGGTTCTGTCCCACACCGGGCAGGTCGTGCACCGGGGCGATGCCGTGCTCGCGCAGCTGCGCGGCCGGGCCGATGCCCGAGAGCATGAGCAACTGCGGCGAACCGAAGGCACCCGCGCTCAGCACCACCTCGCCGCCCTCCTTCAAGCGCAGGATCTGCAGCGGGCCGCGCCCGCCGTTGCCCCGGTACTCCACGCCGACGGCGCGCACCGTGCCGTCCTCGTCGGTGTCGGTCACCACGCGCAGGGTGAGCGCGTCGGTGATCACCCGCAGGTTGGGCCGATCCAGGTGCGGCGTGAGGTAGGCCTTGGCCGCGCTGTGGCGCTCGCCGTTCTTGTGCGTGACCTGGTAGGCGCCAATGCCCTCCTGCTCTGGGCCGTTGAAGTCGGCATTGCGGCGGTAACCCGCCTGCTCGCCGGCGTCGAGGAAGGCCGGCAGAAAGGGGTTGGGGCTGCGCAGATCCATCACATTGAGCGGGCCGCCCTGGCCGTGCCAGGCGTCGGCGCCGCGCTCGTTGTGCTCGGCGCGCTTGAAGTACGGCAACACCTCGTCGAACGACCAGCCGGGGTTGCCCTGCGCGGCCCAGCCGTCGTAGTCGCTGGCATGGCCGCGCGCGTAGATCATGGCGTTGACCGAGCTCGACCCGCCCAGCACCTTGCCGCGCGGCTGGTAGCCGCGCCGGCCGTTCAGGCCGGGTTGCGGCACGGTCTGCAGGCCCCAGTTGGCCTGGCCGTTCTTGGCCAGCAGCGCCAGGCCGGCCGGGCAGTGGATCAGCACGCTGCGGTCCGGCGGGCCGGCCTCCAGCAGGGCCACCCGCGTGGCGGGGTCTTCGCTGAGGCGGGCGGCGAGCACGCAGCCGGCCGATCCGCCGCCCACGATGATGTAGTCGAACATGGTGTCTCCGTGGTGGTCTGCGCCGTGCAAGCCGTGCGCGACAATCAACGGGCAAGGTAGCACAGGGCCTCGCGCCCGGTTAGGCAGCACCGCCTAGGAAAGACACCCCGGCGACGCCGGGTTTTCACGGACTTTTGAACAGGAGCAGCGTCTTCATGAACAGCATCAACACGGTCGGCATCATCGGCTCGGGCACCATGGGCAACGGCATCGCACAGGCCTGCGCCACGCGCGGCATCCGCGTGGTCATGGTCGACATCGCGCCGGCGGCCGTCGACAAGGGCCTGGCCACCGTGGCCGGCAGCCTGGACCGCCTGATCAAGAAAGAGAAGATCACCGCCACCGACAAGGACCAGGCGCTCGCCCTGATCAAGGGCTCGACGAACTACGAAGACCTCAAGGGCGCGCAGCTCGTGATCGAAGCGGCCACCGAGAACGAAGGCCTGAAGGTCAAGATCCTGCAGCAGCTCGACGGCCTGCTCGCACCCGAGGTGATCGTGGCCACCAACACCAGCTCGATCAGCATCACCAAGCTGGCCGCCGCCACCCAGCGGCCCGACCGCTTCATCGGCATGCACTTCTTCAACCCCGTGCCCATGATGGCGCTGGTGGAGATCATCCGCGGCCTGCAGACCAGCGACGCCACGCACGACGCGGTGAAGGCGCTGGCCGAAGCCCTGGGCAAGTCGCCCATCACGGTGAAGAACGCGCCCGGCTTCGTGGTCAACCGCATCCTCGTGCCCATGATCAACGAGGCCTTCTTCGTGCTGGCCGAAGGCATCGCCACGGCGGAAGACATCGACGCCGGCATGAAACTGGGCACCAACCAGCCCATCGGCCCGCTGGCCCTGGCCGACATGATCGGCCTGGACGTGTGCCTGGCCGTGATGAACGTCTACATCGCCGAATTCAACGACAGCAAGTACCGCCCCGCCCCGCTGCTCAAGGAAATGGTGGCCGCCGGCTACCTGGGCCGCAAGACCGGGCGCGGCGTCTACACCTACTGAGCGTCGCCGGGGGCCGCCCAGCGCAGCGGCAAGGCCCCCTGCACCCGCCGCGCGTGGGTCACCTGCATGCGCAGCAGGCGCAACTCGCCGTCCCACACCACCCTCGCCTGCACCGCGAGGTACAGCAGGTCGCCCCGCTCGAAGTCCACGAACAGCAGGCCGGCTGCCGGGTGCAGCGCGATGTTGCCCAGCGTGTTGAAGAAGTGGTTGCCCATGTAGTCGGGCACCGTCAGCACCTCACCGGCCACGTTCACGAAACCCGGCGGGCCGCCCCGGTGCGACACGTCGACCCCATGGCTGGGCTCGCCGCCCGCAGACGCCTGGGGATGGGCCGTGGCGATGAAGAAGGTGTCGGCGGCGCGGATCAGCCGGCGCGACGCCTCGTCGAGGCCAGGCCCCTCGAAAGCGACCTGCCCGGCCGGTGCATCCGGTGTCCATACCGGCTCCCGCGCCTGGATGTACTTCGGGCAATTGCCGAAGCTCTGGCCGACCTCGACCGTGAAGCCATCGTCCCGCAGCCACGCCGTGCCGTTCATGCGGTTGCGCCGGCGCGTGTGCGGCTGGATGCCGAGCAGGCCCAGCGCAGCGCCGTCGCGCAGCGTGGTGTTCAACGGGTCGTGCGGCAGCGGTCGCGCGCCGATGTGCAGGTGCGTGGGGTCGGGCGATCGCAGAAAGCCCGGCGCGCCCGCGAGCACGCTGGCCCAGGGCTGGCCCTGCGCGTCCACGCTGCCCACCAGCACCCAGGGCAACAGGCCGAAGAACTCGCGGTGCTGGTCCGGCATGTGATCGCGCAACACGCGCGGGCCGATCTGCGCCATCTGGGCCTGCACACCGGTGCGCGCCTGCATCGCCTGCTCACCCGCATGGAAGGAGGGGGTCATGGGTCGCTCCTGAAGAGGAAAGACGCCATCTTCTTTCTTGCAAACACATTCACCAATACCCCTGCACGCACAGGACTGCTCCACAAATCGGTCTAATGGCGCATGGACAAGTTCCGCGCCATGGCCACCTTCGTGCAGATCGCCGACGCCGGCAGCCTCACCGCGGCGGCCTGGGCGCAGGGGAGCTCGCTGCCGGCCGTGGTGCGCTCGCTCGCCGCCTACGAGGCCGAGCTCGGGGTGCGCCTGTTCAACCGCACCACGCGCCGCATCTCGCTCACCGAAGAAGGCCGACGCCACCTCGAGAGCTGCCGCCAGCTGCTCGCAGCGGTGGACGACGCCGAGGCCGCGCTGAAGGACGACGCCACCGAACCCGCCGGCCAGCTCACCCTGACCGCGCCCGTCCTGTTCGGCCAGATGCACGTGGCCCCCGTCGTCACGCGGTTCGTGCAGCGCCACCCCCAGGTGCATTGCCGCGTGATGCTGATGGACCGGGTGGTGAACCTGCTGGAAGAAGGGGTCGACGTCGGCATCCGCATCGCCCACCTGGAAGATTCGAGCCTGGTCGCGCTGCCGCTGGGCGAGATCCGCCGAGTGGTCGTGGCCAGCCCGGCCTTTCTGCGCGAGCACGGCCGCCCGCAGCACCCCAACGACCTGCTCAAGGCCAACTGCGTGCGTCTGGTGGGGCATGCCCCGCATTGGGGGCGCTTCCAGGACGGCCACAAGACCTTCAAACTCACCGTCGGTGGCAACCTGGAGTTCAATCACATTGCCCCGGCGGTGCAGGCCTGCGCGGACGGCGCGGGTTTCGGCCAGTTTCTCTCGTACCAGGTGGCGCCCCTGTTGCAATCCGGCGCGCTGGAAACCGTGCTGGACGATTTCGCGGACGCGCCGCGCCCGATCCACGTCGTGTACCCGCACGCCCGCCTGTTGCCCGCGCGCACGCGCGCTTTCATCGATTTCATTCGCCAGGAACTCAAAGGCTTCGAGCCCGGACACCCCCCACCATGAGCACTTCCTCTTTCGACTTTGACCTCTTCGTGATCGGCGGCGGCAGCGGCGGCGTGCGCGCCGCCCGCATGGCCGCGCAGCGCGGCGCGCGCGTGGCGCTGGCCGAAATGCAGGGCGCCGCCGGCCTGGGCGGCACCTGCGTGAACGTGGGCTGCATCCCCAAGAAGCTCTACAGCTACGCCGCCCACTACGCCGAAGCCTTCGAGGAATCGCATGGATTCGGCTGGGAACTGGAGAAGCCCCGCTTCAACTGGGCCACGCTCAAGGCGAACCGCGCGAAAGAGATCAGCCGCCTCAACGGCATCTACGGCAACCTGCTGACCGGCTCGGGCGTGACCGTGTTCGACGCCTTCGCGCGCATCGACGGCCCGCAGGCCGTGGTGCTCCAACCCGCGGGCGAGGCCGCCGAAAAACGCTTCACCGCGAAGCACATCCTCATCGCCACCGGCGGCAAGCCCAGCGTGCCGGACATCGAAGGCCGCGAGCACGTCATCGACTCCAACGCCATCTTCGACCTCGAACCGTTCCCGCAGCGCCTGCTGATCGTGGGCGGCGGCTACATCGCCAGCGAGTTCGCCTCCATCTTCAACGGCCTGGGCGCGACGGTGACGCAGCTCTACCGGGGCGAGCAGATCCTGCGCGGCTTCGACGACGAGATCCGCCACTTCGTGGCCAGCGAGATGACCAAGGCCGGCGTGGACCTGCGGCTGGGCGCGGACGTGACCGCCATCGAGAAGACCACCGACGGCCTGCGGGTGAAGCTCCAGGGCGGGGGCGAGGTGATGGCCGATGCCGTGCTGTACGCCACCGGCCGCGTGCCGCATGTGAAGGGCCTGGGCCTGGACGCGGTGGGCGTGGCGCAGGGCAAGGGCGGCGAGGTGATCGTCGACGAGCAGTACCGCACCAACGTGCCCTCCATCTTCGCCGTGGGCGATGTCACCAGCCGCCTCCAGCTCACCCCCGTGGCCCTGGGCGAGGCCATGGTGGTGGTGGACCAGCTGTTCGGCCCCGCCGCCGGCAAGGCGCCTCGCGGCATGGCCTACGACTTCGTTCCCACCGCCGTGTTCACCCACCCCAGCATCGGCACCGTGGGCCTGAGCGAGGCGGACGCGCGCAAGCAGCATGGCGACGTGACCATCTTCCGCAGCGAGTTCAAGTCCCTCAAGCACACGCTCTCGGGCAGCACCGAGCGCACGCTGATGAAGCTGGTTGTGGACACGAAGAGCGACCGCGTGGTGGGCCTGCACATGGTGGGCGCCGAAGCGGGCGAGATCGTTCAGGGTTTTGCAGTGGCGCTCAAGGCCGGCGCGACCAAGGCGGTGTTCGACAGCACCATCGGCATCCACCCCACGGCGGCGGAAGAGTTCGTGACCATGCGCGAACCCGTCAAGGCCTGAACAGGCTCAGCGAAGCACGGCCAGCAGGGCCATGCACACGGCGGTGTGCACCCACAGGCCGGGCACCAGCCAGGCCGCGTACCGAAGCCCGCCGCTCAGGGCGGCGGTGAGGCTCTTGCTCAAGGCGTGCACGCCCAGCGCCAGCATCACCGCCCAGGGCACGCCGCCCTGCGGCGGCTCGACCGATGCAAACACCGCCGCCAGCGCCGAGTGCAGGTCCACCAGCGAGGCGAGCAAGGTGCCGGCCAACACGCCGGCCTCGCCCAGCCAGAGGCCCAGCGCATTCACCAGCACCTGGATGCCGGCCAGCAAGGCCGCAATGGCGGTGGCCCCCCACAGGCTGAACATGCGGTCGCCCTGCGCGGCCCCCAGCCCCTCGGTGTGCGGCGACGAACCCATCGTGCCCCCTTGCGCCATGGGCGCCCCGCGCACCAGCCACCCGCCCCACACCGCGGCCAGCGCCGCGCCCGCCAGCGCTGGCAGCCACAGGCTGGAGAGCCAGGCCGGGCGGACCGCAGCGGCCACCAGCAGCATCTGCAGCAAGGTCGGCACACACGACAGCAAACCGCCCCCGGCCATCAAACGGGCCTCGCCGCCTTGCTGGCGCGCGCCCATGCCCAGCGTGGCGATGGTCGCCGTGCTGGACACGAAGCCGGAGGCGAAGGCTGAAAACGCCACCGCCTGCCGCGCCTGCAAGAGCCGCCGGCACAGGTGGGCCAGCGACTGCACCGCCAGCAGCAGCGCCAGCAGCTGCACGATGGTGGCCGGGTTGAGCACCGGGCCCCACAGGGGCCGGTTCGGCAGCAGCGGCAGCGCCACCAGCACCAGCGCGGCCAGCACGATGCCGTCGCGGATCTCCGCCGGGCGCAGCCACTCGTTCACGAACCGATGCAGCCGCTCGCGCGCGGCCAGCAGCGCCGTCAACGCGGCGGCCATGGCGGCCGCCAGCGGCAGCTGCCAGACACACACCACGCCGATCAGGTAGGTCAGCCACAGCGCCACTTCGGTGGTCACGCCGGGGTCCTCGGACCGGTCGCGCGCATAGGCCACCACCCCGAGCGCCGCCACGAACACCGCGCCGACCGGCACCAGGCCGGCCTGCGGCAGGAGCGCGGCGGCCGCGCCGCTCACACACGCCAGCGCGAAGGTGCGCAAGCCCGCAAACGCCCGCGCCGGGCCCTCACCCTTGCTGCGCTCGCGCTCGACGCCGATCAGCAGCCCGCAGCCCAGCGCGGCGGCCAGGGTGGCGGCGGCGTGGATCCATTCGGCGGGCAGGGTGAGGGGCGACATGGGGGTTTTCTCCGGGTTCGGTCGGCGTGCGGTGCACGGCACCGGCGCGCCACAATAGCGCATGCAAAAAACCCCTGCCTACACCGCCCCCCTCGTTTTCAAGGACCCTGCCGAAGCGCTGGCTCAGGTGCAGCGCATCTACCAAGACAGCGTGGAGTTCCTGCGCCAGGCCATGCGCGACTTCGTCGCCGGTGGCGATTTCACCCTGACCCACGTGCGGGCGTGTTACCCCTACGTGCGGCTGCACACCCACAGCGTGCTGCGCCAGAACGTGGTCGGCCAGCCGCTCAGCCGCCTGAGCTACGGCTTCGTGGCCGGCCCCGGGCGCTACGAAACCACCCTCACCCGCCCCGACCTGTACAGCGACTACTACCTGGAACAGTTCCGCCTGCTGCTGGCCAACCACGGCGGTGAGCTGGAGGTGGGCACCAGCACCCAGCCCATCCCCATCCACTTCTCCTTCGCCGAGCACGACCACGTGGAAGGCAGCATGGACGTGATGCGCCGCGCGCTGATGCGCGACGCGTTCGACCTGCCCGACCTCACCGCCATGGACGACGGCATCGCCAACGGCACGCACGAGCCCCGCGCGGGCGAGGCGCACCCGCTCTCGCTGTTCACCGCGCCGCGGGTGGACTACTCGCTGCAGCGACTGCGCCACTACACCGGCACCGCGCCCGAGTGGTTCCAGAACTTCGTGATGTTCACCAACTACCAGTTCTACATCGACGAGTTCATCAAGCTCGGCCACGCCGAGATGGCCAAGCCCGACAGCGAGTACGTGGCCTTCATCGAGCCGGGCAACGTGGTGATGCGCCGCACCGGCCTGGCCGCCGAGAACGGCGATGAGCTGGGCCACGCGCCGCCGCGCCTGCCGCAGATGCCGGGCTACCACCTCATCCGCGAAGACCGCAGCGGCATCACCATGGTCAACATCGGCGTGGGCCCGGCCAATGCCAAGACCATCACCGACCACATCGCCGTGCTGCGCCCGCACGCCTGGCTCATGCTTGGCCACTGCGCCGGCCTGCGCACCAGCCAGCAGCTGGGCGACTACGTGCTGGCCCACGCCTACGTGCGCGAAGACCACGTGCTGGACGAAGAACTGCCGCTGTGGGTGCCGATTCCCGCGCTGGCGGAGATCCAGCTCGCGCTCGAGGCCGCCGTGGCCGACGTGACCGGCGTGCCGCCGGCCGAACTCAAGCGCATCATGCGCACCGGCACCGTGGCCAGCACCGACAACCGCAACTGGGAGCTGCTGCCCGACAACATGCCGCAGCGCCGCTTCTCGCAGTCGCGCGCGGTGGCGCTGGACATGGAGTCCGCCACCATCGCGGCCAACGGCTTCCGCTTCCGCGTGCCCTACGGCACCCTGCTGTGCGTGAGCGACAAGCCGCTGCACGGCGAGATCAAGCTGCCCGGCATGGCCAACCACTTCTACCGCGAGCGCGTGGACCAGCACCTGCGCATCGGCATCCGCGCGATCGAGATCCTGCGCGAAGGCGGCACGGACCAGCTGCACAGCCGCAAGCTGCGCAGCTTCGCGGAGGTGGCGTTCCAGTGAGGCCGGTCGCGCCGCGCCTCAGGAACGGCCGGCGCGCACCAGCTCCAGGGTTTCGTTGACGCGGGTGCTGCCCGCCGCAGCGGCACCGGTTCCGAATTCGACATTGAAACGGACCACGCGCATCAAGGCTGGCGCGTACCAGACCGTGGCGCGGTAGGGCACGATGAAATGGAAGAGGCCGAAGACCCGGCCATGCCAGCCCTGCAGGTTGATGCGCACCGTGTCGTACTCGACCTCGCCCACGCGCAGCTGCTGTCCGGGCGCGGCCACGGCCGTCAGATCGTAGGTGGCCGGCTGGCTCTGCCAGCTGGCCTTGACGTTGAGCTTGCGCACGCCGCTCATCACCTGCCCCCCGGGCGCCCAGCCTCCTGGCGGCGTCACCATGTCGAGTTCGACCAGCGCGTGCGACTGGGAATCCAGCGGCTTGCCATCTGGCGCCTCCACGCGCGCGCCGCCATTGAACACGACCCGGTCGGCCGTCACGCGGTCCACCCGCAGGTTCACGGCCTGCTTCAGTTGCGTGTAGTGGTCGGTGATGACGTACTCGAACCAGTCACCCGACTGCCGCTGCGCGGCCAATTCCATCGGGGGCGGGGGTGCGGCGGGCGCTGCGGGCACGCTGGGTGCCGTGGGGCCCGCGCCAGCGGCACGCTGTTCCAGCATGCGGCGGCCGCGCTCGGGCACGTCGGCCACCCGGTAGGCCGGCACCGCCAGGTTGAGGTTCTGCGACTCGCGCCGCATGAAGGTGGTGATGCCGATCAGCCGCCCCTCGGCGTCGAACAGCCCGCCCCCGCTCGACCCTGGCGAGATCGGGGCCGAGGTCTGGATGAACATCAGCTGCCCGTTGGCATCGCGGCGCAGGCCCGACAACAGCCCGTCGCTGAGCGTGGTCTCCATGCCCTGGGGCGTGCCGATGGCGAACACCCGCATGCCCACGCGCAGTTTGTCCATCTCAGCCAGCTCCACCGCGGGCGCGGTGAAGTTGTCCACGCGAAGCTGGCAGAGGTCGTTCTCGGGATCGGGAAACTCCAGCCGGCCGGTGTAGCTCACGTTGGCCTTCATCACCTGGATGCGGTTCATGCGCGCGAGCACATGGCAGTTGGTGACCAGGCGCCCCGGGCCGACCACCACCGCACTGCCCTGCGACAGGTTGCGCCCCTGGGCATCCGACGCCATCACGGTCCAGACGCTGGGCTCCAGCCGGGCGAAGAGCGCATCGGGTTCGAGCGCGGCGGCCGGTGCGCTCAGCCAGCAACCCGCGAGAAGCGTCCACAGGCGGCGGCTCATCGCGCGGCCGTCCCACCCGAAGGGGGCAACAGCATCTCCAGATCGGCCATGCTCACACCCACCCTGCGCGCGGGGCTTTCCACGGGGCGTGGCGCCGTGGCGGTGGTGGTTGCACCGGCCCGCGGGTCCGGCAGGGGCGATGTGCCGGTGAACCGCAGCGAGGACAGGTCGGCCAGCGCCGTGGACTCGGGCCGCACGTTCAGATTCACCCGCCCCACCAGCAAGCCAAATCCCATGCTGGACGCCACGTAAACGGTCTGGCCAGCCACCAGGTCGAACTCCAGCCGCGCCTCGACTTCGGTCTGCGAGGTCGCCAGATGGCGCCCGGGCTGGGTGTCCACGTAGAAGAAGCCCCCGGGCTGCGAACGCCCCACCACCTGACCGTCGAGGCGGATCTCGGGCTGGATCGCCGCGCCCATCATCGACGCGTCGCGGTAGAAAAAGACCCGGCAGGCGTTCCCCTGCAACGGCGGAATCGCGCTGGCCATCTCCTCATAGCGGAATCCGCCGGTGGCGCATCCCGACAGCAACACCACGGCCCAACCGGCCCACACACAGGCCCACCGCCGAATCCATCCCATCACCACCTCCCATGGCTTGTTCCGATCGATGTTACCCGGATGTAACAAGACGAACGCATGGGACTTTCACCAGCCCAGGCCCCCGGGTATGCTGCGCCGACCCCCTTTCAGGACCCCCATGGCCACCACCCGACGCAAGTTCCTCCTCGGCACCCTCGCCGCCAGCGGTGCGCTGGTGCTGGGCTGGTCGGTGCTGCCGCCGCGCCAGCGCCTCACCACGGCCCAGCCGCTGCCGACGGGCGCGAACGAGTCGGCCCTCAATGGCTGGGTGAAGATCGACGCCGAAGGCGGCGTCACCGTGATGCTGGCCAAGAGCGAGATGGGCCAGGGCGTGGCCACCTCGCTGTGCATGCTGCTGGCCGACGAGCTGGACGCCGACTGGTCGCGCGTGCGCTTCGAGGCCTCGCCCATCGACAAGATCTACAACAACATCGCCACCGTGGTCGACGGCCTGCCGGTGCACCCGGACACCGAGAGCCGGGTGCTGGACGCGGCGCGCTGGATGGCGGCCAAGGCCATGCGCGAGATCGGCGTGATGATGACCGGCGGCTCGTCCAGCGTGAAAGACCTGTGGCTGCCGATGCGCGAGGCCGGGGCCTCGGCGCGCGAGATGCTGGTGAACGCAGCGGCCCGTCAATGGGGCGTGGCCCCGGACACCTGCCGCACCGAAAACGGCGAGGTGCTCGGCCCGGCCGGGCAGCGCGCGGGCTACGGCAGCCTGGCCGTCGCGGCCGCGCAGCAGCGCCTGCCGCGCTCGCCCACGCTCAAGGCGCCCGCGCAGTTCAAACTGATCGGCCGGCCCACGAACCGCATCGAAGCCGCCAGCAAGACCGACGGCAGCGCGCGCTTCGGCATCGACGCGCGGCCCGAGGGCCTGCTGCACGCCAGCGTGCAGATGTGCCGCACCCTGCGCGGCCGCGCCGTCCGCTTCGATGCGGCCGCCGCCCAGGCCATGCCCGGCGTGCGCACGGTGGTGCCGTTCGAGCCGCTGAACGGCGGCACCGGCGGCGTGGCCGTGATCGCCGACCACCCCTGGCGCGCCAAGCAGGCGGCCGAGGCGCTGAAGATCGAATGGGACGCGGGCGAACTCGCGAGCTTCCACAGCGCCGAAGCCCTGGAGCAGCTCGCGCGCACGCTGGACACCGACAAGGGCTTTGCCTTCTTCACCGAGGGCGACGTGGACGCGGCCATGGCCGGCGCGGTGCGCGCCATCGAGGCGGAGTACCGCGCGCCCTACCTCGCCCACGCCACCATGGAGCCCATGAACTGCACGGTGCGCTACGACGGCGACCGCGCCACAGTCTGGGTCTCGACCCAGGTGCCCGGCCTGGCGCGCAAGGCCGCCGCCAACGCGCTCGGCCTGCCCGCCGAAGCGGTGACCGTGCACGTGATGCTGCTCGGTGGCGGTTTCGGCCGGCGGCTGGAGGTGGACTTCATCGCCCAGGCCGCCACCATCGCCAAGGCCGTGCCCGGCGCGCCGGTGCAGACGCTGTGGTCGCGCGAACAGGACATGCGCCACGACATCTACCGCCCGGCCTGCGTCTCGCGCTTCAAGGCCGGCTTCGATGCCCAGGGCCAGCTCGTGGCCTGGCAGAACACCAGCGCGGGCCAGGCCATCGTGCCGCAGGTGCTGGGCCGCCTGTTCGGCCTGCCCGGCGGCGGGCCGGACAAGACCACCTCGGAAGGCGCGTTCGACCAGCCCTACGAATGGCCGGCCGCGCGCATCGCACACGCCGCCGTCGCCCTGCCCTTGCAGGTCGGCTTCTGGCGCTCGGTGGGCCATTCGCACCAGGCCTTCTTCAAGGAAAGTTTCGTCGACGAGGCCGCGCACGCCGCGGGCGCCGACCCGCTGGCGTTCCGCGAACGGCTGCTGCAGCGCCACCCCCGGCACCTCGCGGTGCTGCAGGCGGCGGCCAGGGCCGGCGGCTGGGGCACGGCCTCACCGCCTGCGCCCGACGGCGCCAAGACCGCGCGCGGCATCGCGCTGCACGAGTCCTTCGGCAGCATCGTCGCGCAGGTGGCCGAGGTCTCGCTGGCGGCCGACCAGGCGATCCGCGTGCACCGCGTGTGGTGCGCCATCGACTGCGGCACGGCGGTCAACCCGGCTGGCATCGTGCAGCAGATGGAGAGCGCCATCGTCTACGGCCTCTCGGCGGCCCTGTACGGCCAGGTGGACATCGTCAACGGCCAGGTGCAGGCCGGCAACTTCCACGACCAACCGGTGCTGCGTTTCCACGAAATGCCGGCGGTCGAGGTGCTGATCGTGCCCAGCAGCGCGCCGCCCGAAGGCGTGGGCGAGCCGGGCCTGCCGCCCATCGCACCGGCGGTGGCCAACGCGCTGTTCGCGCTGACCGGCCGGCGCCAGCGCAGCCTGCCGCTCAGGTCAGCTTGACCGCACGCCCGATGTAGAGGATCGGCCCGGTCGGGCGGCCGGTGGGCGAGCCGTTGTAGGGCTCCAGCGTGATCTCGAACAGCTGGTTGGGCACCAGCGGCGGCAGTTGATCGAGCTTCACCTCCAGCGGCTGGCCCGGCTGCACCAGGCCCAGCGAGACCGGTGCGTTCCAGCCGTCGGCCTTGGTCCAGAACTGCAGCGAGCGCTGATCGGGCACGGCCGTGGTGCCCAGCGGCACCAGGCGCAAGGTGTTGGCGCCGCTGGTCTGCACCACCCAGCCCGGGGCGGTGCCGTTGGGCGCGACCAGCACCACCATGTACTGCGGCGCGGCGGGGGCGAACAGGCCGGTGGACGGCAGCAGCGCGACCACCGACGCGGCAACGAAACCGGTGGCGGCCACCGCGCGCCAGAAACCGAGGCTGCTCCACCAGGTCTGCCACGCGCTGGCCTGGGCCGGGGCACGCCGGGGCGCGATGCCGCGTTCGATGCGCGCCCACAACGCGGGCGAGGGCTCCACCGCCTCGACCAGCGCGGTCAGCGGCAGCAGGCGGCCTTCCCAGCCGTCGACCGCATCGCGCAAGGCCGCATCGGTGGGCAGGCGCGACTGCACCTCGCGCCGGCGTTCGGCCGACAGCGTGCCCAGCACGTAGGCCGAGGCCAGTTCGTCGATCGGATCGTGCGCGGTCATGCCAGGCACTCCCGCAACGACGCCAGTCCCCGGCGGATCCAGGCCTTGACCGAGCCCAGCGGCGCGCCCAGGCGCTCGGCGATCTCGCCGTGGGTGCAACCGTCCAGGTAGGCGTAGAGCACGCAGTTGCGCTTGGGCGTGTCCAGGCGGGCCAGGCAGTCGTCGAGCCGGCCCAGGTCGGCGCGCAGCGCAAAGGCCTCGGCCATGTCGGGGGCGGCGGGCGGATCGACGGCCTGCAGCGCGTCCAGCTGGTCTTCGTCGGCCGACACGGTGCGCGCACCGGCCCGCACGGCATCGAGCGCGCGGTGGCGCACGATGCCGTACATCCACCCCCGGCCCGCACCGCGGCGGGCGTCAAAGGTGTCGGCGCGGGTCCAGATGTTCATGAAAGCGTCGTGCAACACGTCTTCGGCGGTGGCGCGGTCGCGCACGATGCGCAGCGCCACCCCCAGCAGGTACCGACCTTCGTGCTCGTACAGGCGGCGCAGGGCCGCACGATCGCCCCGCGCACAGGCGGCCAGGGCGGCATCGTGGTCGAAAGCGTCGGGCTCGGGTGGAGGCAAGGGCGGTGCTCGCAAGTGCGGGGGCTGCCGGCCATCCTAGCCGACGGCAGCCCCGCCCGCTCAGGAGGCCTTGTAGAAAATGTAGTCGGCCTGGTACTGCACGACCTGTTTCGCGCCCACGTTGGCGGCGCCGCAGGCGGAATTCGGGGCCACACCACCCTTGGTGGCCACGCGCTGGGTGTAGGTCACGCCGTTGAGGGCGCCCATGCCCATGGCCGGGTTGGCCTTCACGAGCTGCAGCGGGATGTTGCCGTCGCCATTGGGTGCCACGGCGACCTGGGTGGCGGTGAACTTGGAACCGTCCATGGCTTCCCAGGTGGCGGGCGGGCCGTAGTACTTGCCGACCTGCTTGCCGCTGCGGTCCATCAGCTTGGCGTCGGGGCCGCCGAAGACCCATTCGTGCTGGCCAGGCATGTTGGCCTTGACCTTGCATTCGTAGGTGATCTGGCCGACGCCCACGGTTTCCCAGGCGACCTTGTGGCCGGCGGGCACCTTCACCGCGTCGGGCAGGCTGGCCTGCGAATACATCATGGCGGGCGAGCCCATCTGGGACGCGCAGGCGGTCAGGGCGAGCGCGGCGGCGGCAACGAGGGTGGATTTGAACAGCATGGCAGAACTCCTGGGGTTGGGTTGTGGGCAGCAGCGCCAAACAGCGCCACTGCTTCCACTACGCGCCAACCGGCGTTCTGGATGCAGCCCGGTGCAAAAAAATTTCAGGCCCGGCGCGGCCGGACCTTGGAAGCCGCCAGCTTGGCCTGGGTGCGGGCACGCTCCACGTCGGCGTCGAAAGCCAGCGCCACGCCCATGCGGCGCTTGGTGAAGCTCTCGGGCTTGCCGAACAGGCGCAGCTCGGTCTGCGGCACCTGCAGGGCCTCGTCCACGCCGTCGAAGGCGATGCCCGTGGCCTCCACACCGCCGTAGATGACGGCGCTGGCACCCGGGCTCTTGAGCGTGGTGGAAACCGGCAGACCCAGGATGGCGCGCGCATGCAGCTCGAACTCGTTCTGCCACTGCGTGATCATGGTGACCATGCCGGTGTCGTGCGGGCGCGGGCTGACCTCGCTGAACCAGACCTGGTCGCCCTTGACGAACAGCTCCACGCCGAACAGGCCCTGGCCACCGAGGTCGTCGGTCACGGCCTGGGCGATGCGGCGCGACTCGGCCAGTGCCTTGGGCGTCATGGGGTGCGGCTGCCAGCTCTCCACGTAGTCGCCGCTCACCTGCACGTGGCCGATCGGGTCGCAGAAGTGCGTCTCGATGCCGCCGTCGGCACCCCGGGCGCGCACGGTGAGCTGGGTGATCTCGTAGTCGAAATCGATGAAGCCTTCCACGATGATGCGGCCCGGGCCGACGCGCCCGCCCGACATCGCGTACTCCCACGCGGTCTTCACGTCGGCCGGGCCGTCGATCTTGCTCTGGCCCTTGCCGCTGCTGCTCATCACCGGCTTGACGATGCAGGGATAACCGATGCCGCCATCGATGGCGGCCTGCAGCTCGTCCAGCGAATCGCAGAACTTGTAGGGGCTGGTGGGCAGGCCCAGGGTCTCGGCGGCCAGGCGGCGGATGCCCTCGCGGTCCATGGTCAGGCGCGCGGCGCGCGCCGTGGGGATCACGCGCACCACGCCGGCGGCTTCGAGCTCCTGCAACATAGGCGTGGCGATGGCCTCGATCTCGGGCACCACCAGGTGCGGCCGCTCGGCCTCGATCAGCGCCTTGAGCTGCGCCGGGTCGCTCATGGTGATGGTGCGCGCGTGGTGCGCCACCTGCTGGCCCGGGGCGTTCTCGTAGCGGTCCACCGCGATGGTCTCCACGCCCAGGCGCTGCAAGGCGATCAGCACCTCCTTGCCGAGCTCGCCCGAGCCCAGCAGCATGACCCGGGTGGCCGAAGGAGACAGAGGGGTACCGAGCGTGGTCATGAAAACTCCAGAAAAGAATCAGAGGGACTGGCCCATGGCCTCGCCCAGGCGCACGGCGTTGCCGGGGGCCCAGTCGGGGTTGAAGGCGATGGTGTCGCGCGGCCACAGCAGCACCACGGTCGAGCCGAGCAGGAAGCGGCCCATTTCCTCGCCGCGCTGCAGGTGCAGCGGGCTGTCGTCGTAGGACCACTCGCGCACCGTGCCCGGGCGCGGCGGGTTGACCACGCCGTGCCAGGTGGTGGCCATGCTGCCCACGATGGTCGCACCCACCAGCACCTGCACGAAGGGCACGGTGGTCTCGCCCACCTGCAGGTCGAACACGCAGACCACGCGCTCGTTGCGCGCGAACAGGCCGGGCACGCCCTGGGCCGTGGCCGGGTTGACCGAGAACAGGTCGCCCGGCACATGGATCATGCGGCGCAGCGTGGCCGCCGCCGGCATGTGGATGCGGTGGTAGTCCCGGGGGCTGAGGTAGATGGTGGCGAAGGCGCCGTCGTCGAACTGGGCGGCCAAAGCGGCGTCACCGCCCACCAGCGCGCGCGTGCTGTAGGTGTGGCCCTTGGCCTGGTAGATCTGGTCGCGCGCGATCGCGCCGAACTGGCTGATCGCGCCGTCCACCGGGCAGACGAAGGCCGCGTCCGCCAGGGGGCGGGCGTCGGCGCGCAGCGCGCGGGTGAAGAATTCGTTGAAGCTGGCGTAGGCCTGCGGGTCGGGGTTCGCGGCCTCGGCCATGTTCACGCCGTACTTGCGGATGAAGCGGCGGATGATCCACTGCGTGATGCCGCCCCAGCGGCCGTTGGCGACCCAGCCCCCAAACACAGTGAGTGCGCGCTTCGGGAAAACGTATTGCAGGGCAACGGCGAATGACATGGGTGGGCAGGACGGTGACGGGGACAAGACCCTCGCGGGCAGCCCCGCATTGTAGGGGCCGGCCCCAGGCGCGGCGGTGCGAGCGGGCACAATGCCGGCACATGAAAGACGCCCTGTTCGAATGCCAACACCTGGTCAAACGCTACGGCGAGAGCACCGTGGTGAACGACCTGAGTTTTGCCATCGGCCCCGGTGAATGCCTGGGCGTGATCGGGCCCAACGGCGCGGGCAAGACCACCACCATCCGCATGTGCCTGGGCCTGACCGCGCCCGACGCCGGCACCATCACCGCCTTCGGCCAGGACATGCCACGCGACGCGCTGGCCATCAAGGCCCAGCTGGGCGTGGTGAGCCAGATGGACACGTTGGACCCGGACTTCGACTGCGCCGAGAACCTGCTGGTGTACGGCCGCTACTTCGGGCTGCCGGCGGCCACCGTCCGCGAACGCATCCCGAAGCTGCTCGAATTCGCCGCGCTCTCGCACAAGGCCCAGGCCAAGCCCGGCGAGCTCTCGGGCGGCATGAAGCGGCGCCTCTCGCTGGCGCGCGCGCTGGTCAACGACCCGCGCCTGCTGATGCTCGACGAGCCCACCACCGGCCTGGACCCGCAGGCCCGCCACCTGATGTGGGAGCGGCTGCAGATGCTGCTGCAGCAGGGCAAGAGCATCCTGCTGACCACCCACTTCATGGACGAGGCCGAGCGCCTGTGTTCGCGCTTGCTGGTGCTGGACCACGGCCGCAAGATCGCCGAGGGCCGGCCGCGCGAACTGATCGCGCAGCACCTGGAGCCCGACGTGGTCGAGGTCTACGGCAACGGCGCGCTGGCGCTGGCCCATGGCGAAGCGCATGCGGCATTGCGCGCGCTCGCCGCGCGGGTGGAAGTGAGCGGCGAGACCGTGTTCTTCTACACCGCCCAGGCCCTGCCGCTGCTGGCCGCGCTGGGCGAGCACCACCACCTGCGCACGCTGCACCGGCCTGCCAACCTGGAAGACCTCTTTCTCAAGCTCACGGGTCGCCAGATCCGCGAGGACGGCTGATCCATGAGCACCACCCACACCCCCTCCCCCTGGTCACCGCCGCGCCTGTCCATGCGCTGGTGGCCGGTTTTTTTGCGCAACCTGCTGGTCTGGCGCAAGCTCGCCATCCCCAGCCTGGTGGGCAACATCGCCGAGCCGCTGATGTGGCTGGTCGCCTTCGGCTACGGCATGGGCGCGCTGGTGGGCCAGGTCAACCTGGGCACGCCGCAAGGCAGCGTGGCCGTGCCCTACATCCTGTTCCTGGCCAGCGGCAGCATCTGCATGAGCGCGATGAACGCGGCCAGCTTCGAGGCGCTTTACTCGGCCTTCTCGCGCATGCACGTGCAGAAAACCTGGGACGGCATCATGAACGCGCCGGTGAGCCTGGACGACGTGGTGCTGGCGGAAATGCTGTGGGCGGGCTTCAAGGCCCTGTTCACGGTGACGGCCATCCTGGGCGTGATGCTCGCGCTGGGCATCAGCCATTCCCCCAAGCTGCTGCTGGCCTGGCCGGTGCTGCTGGGGGTGGGCATCACGTTCTCGTGCATCGCCCTGGTGTTCAACGCCTTGGCCAAGGGCTACGACTTCTTCACCTACTACTTCACCCTGTTCCTCACCCCCATGATGTTCCTCTCGGGGGTGTTCTTTCCGCGCGAGCAGTTGCCCGGGGTGGTGCGTCAGATCTCGGACTGGCTGCCGCTGACCAACGCGGTGGAACTGGTGCGTCCGCTGTTCATGGATCAATGGCCCACGCAGGCCTGGCTCCATGCCAGCGTGCTGCTGGCTTACACCGTGGCAGCGTTCTGGCTCGCCCTCGCGCTCACGCGCAAAAGGTTTGCCAAGTAGACCTCAGTGAACGGCGCGCAGCGCAGGCTGGGCGTCGCTGTACAGCTCGCTGCCGGTGTCGATGAAGTCTTCGGCTTCGATCACGGCGTCGAACTCGCGAGCGGCGGTGTCGAAGATCTTGGGAATCAGGGGTTTGTCCAGCGGGCGGCAGATGCGGCCGCGGATGCCGCGCAGCGTGGCGCTGGTCTCCATGGCGCTGATCACGGCTTCCGGATCGAGCATCAGGACGAAGGGGTTGAGGCGAGTGGCGGTGGTGGACATGGGGGACTCCCTGGGGTCGGTTTGATCAGTGACAAATGAGCTGTCGATGAAACAAACTGTACCGGCGCCCCCCTGGAACGTTAAGTCGGCGCCCTGCCATTCGCGCTGTAGGAAGTTCGCTGACAGCGCGTGCTCGCCCCCTACAGACCGTCCGTGAACTGCGTCACGAACGGGCGCTGCGCAGGGCTTCCACGCTGGCGCGCACCACCGACTGCACGCTGCCGCTTTCCTTGAACTGGTTGCGCAGGAAGGTCGCGTGGTTGCCCACGCGGCCGGCGGTGCGCTCGATCTCGTCGAGCGCCGCCAGCGAATTCAGCGCCACCCCGTGCGGCGTGAGGTGGCGCAGCGTGGCGAGGATGTCCTCGCGGATGCTGATCTGCTCGCGCGTCTTGGGGTTGACCATCATGCCGTCCAGGCCGAAGCGGCAGGCCTGGAAGCGGTTGTAGGTGTAGACGAGGTAGTCGTCTTCTTCCGGCGGCAGCTCGCGCCGCTCCAGCAGGTGGCGGCACAGCGCCTGCAGGTAGCACGCCAGCCCCGCCGCGCGCTCCACGGTGAGCGGCGTGTCGCACACGCGCAGTTCGATGGTGCCGTACTCGGGCTTGGGCCGGATGTCCCAGTAGAAGTCCTTCATGGACTTGACCACGCCCGTGCTCTCCATCTTGGTGAAGTACACGTCGGTGAACTCTTCCCAGCTCAGCACGAAAGGCGCGCGGCCGCTGAGCGGGAAGG
Organism: Hydrogenophaga sp. GW456-12-10-14-TSB4; assembly: GCF_059424305.1. NCBI lineage: Bacteria > Pseudomonadati > Pseudomonadota > Betaproteobacteria > Burkholderiales > Comamonadaceae > Hydrogenophaga > Hydrogenophaga sp. GW456-12-10-14-TSB4. The sequence continues at coordinate 71,886 of NZ_JBWKZH010000018.1, forward strand.
CGAACACCGAGTTCAGGCGCGCCGAGTCGAACAACGTGTCCACTCCCTGGGAGAACGGCGACGAGGCCGACAGCGCGATGAAGTGCGGCACGTAGCGGTTGAGCGAGTGCAGCAGGAACAGCGCCTCGTCGGCGCTGGAGCAGCCGATGTGCACATGCTGGCCGAACACGGTGAACTGTTTGGCCAGGTAGCCGTACAGCCCCGAGAGCTGCTCGAAGCGCGGCTTGGAGAAGATGCGCTGCTCGAACCAGCGCTGGAACGGGTGCGTGCCGCCGCCCGAGAGCTCGATGTTGAGGCGGTCGCCCGCGCTCACCAGCGTGTCGCGGATCTGCTGCAGTTGCGCAAGCAGGGGGCCGTGCTCGCGCTGCACGTCGGTCGCGATCTCGATCATGCTCTGCGTCATCTCGGGCGTGACCACACCCGGAAACGGCTTGCGGCGCAACAGCTCCAGCAGGTCGTTGGCACTGCTGGAGAGGTCGAGGTCGTAGGTGTTGACGAGCTGCAGTTCGAGCTCGACGCCCATGGTCAGCGAGTCGGAGGCCTTGAAGGTTTCGAGAGGCATGGCGTTATCCCTTCGTCACATGGGTTTCGTGCGCGGCCAGCAGCGCGCGCTGCGTGACCACCGGGCCCAGCAGTTCCTGCAGCAGCATCATCCCGGCCATGACCGAGAGCACCTCCACCGCCGGGGCGAAGCCATACAGGCGGCTCTGCTCGATCAGCAGGATGGCGAAGGCCGACATGGGCGTGAGCGCCAGGCCGGTGAGCAGGCCCTTGCGCTCGGTGATGCCCGAGAGCCGGGCCGCCACCAGGTTGCAACCGACCTTGGAGGCCGTGCGGACCAGGATGAGCAGCAGGCCCAGCAACATGCCGGTGCCCACGTCGGCCCAATCGAGCAGCGAGGCGATGTAGACGAACAGGAAGATCGACAGCAGGTCGCCGGCGGTGCCGAAGTCGCGCTGCGCGTTGGTCAGGTGCACGCGGCGTTCGCGCGCCACGATGCCGAAGGTGAGCGCAGCCAGCAGCGGCGAGAGCTTGAGGCCGTAGGCCGCCGTGGTCAGCAGCAGCACCGACAGCGCGAACACCACGGTGACGCCGCGCTCGTGCGTGTTGCGCAGGCGCAGCAACCAGGGCACGGCCACACCGAGCAGGCCGCCCACGGCCACCGAGGTGCCCACCTGGTGGATGCTGCCGAAGGCCGCGAGCACCAGGTCGCCCGAGGTGCTCAGGTACCAGTAGCCCACCACCAGCTTGAGCGCGAGCACCGACACCATGCAGTTGATCGCGCACAGGTGCAGCACGCGCTCCGTCACCTGGCCGGCGCTGCGCAGTTCGTTGGCCACGCGCACGATGCCGGCCGGCGAGGCCGAGATCGAAAGCGCCGCGATGATGAGCCGCAGGTCCGTGGCGAGGTTGAACCAGCCGCTGACCCAGTAGATCACGCCGAAGGTGACGATGGACTCGATCAAACCCAGCACGAGCACCCAGGGGTTGTGGCGGAACCAGCGCAGGTTGATGCGGTAACCCAGCTCGAACAGCACGAGCGAGAGCGCCACGTTGGCCAAGAACGGCAGCCCCGGCACATCGGTCGTGAGACCGGGCAGGTTGACCAGCCCGCCGACCAGCCCCACCGCCACGTAGCTGGTGACGCGCGGGATGTGCCAGACCTCGTGCGCGCGCTCGGCGATGAACCAGGCAAGCAGCAGCACCAGGGGCCAGGCGATGGACTGGAGCAGAAAACTGTAATCGGTAACCATGGGTAAAACTCCTGGGCGAGAGTTTGATGAACGAATGCCGCAAAGCGTGTAGGACACGCGCTGAAAACATCAAGAGGCCCGGCAATCAGCGAAAGCTGAACGGAGCGCCGCGAACACGGCAGCAGGAATGCCGGGTGTGGGAGGGCGAGAAGCGGTCAGGCCGCGAAGCGCTGCGTGAGTTCTTGCAGCTGAAGCTCGTCGAGCACCTGCTGCAAACGCTGCCGGGCACGCGCTTGCGTGCCATGGCGGTCCGAGTCCATTCTACGGGCCAGGATCAATTCGTTCTTGAGCGAGTGTTCCCACCCCACGAGCTCGGTGACGGTGACGGTGTAGCCATGGGCTTCGAGCTGCAGGCAGCGCAGCACGTTGGTGATCTGGCTGCCGAACTCGCGCGTGTGCAGCGGGTGGCGCCACAGCTCGGCCAGCGGCGTGCGCGAGAGGCTCAGCGCCTTGTGCTTGCGCATCACGCCCGCCACCTCGGCCTGGCAACACGGCACCAGCACCATGTGGCGCGCCTGCTTGGTGAGGCCGAACTGGATGGCGTCGTCGGTGGCGGTGTCGCAGGCGTGCAGCGCGGTCACAACGTCGATCGTGGGCGGCAGGGCCGGGTGGCTCAGGGCCTGCTGCACGGTGGTGGCGAGAAAGTCCATGCGCTCGAAACCGAGCCGGGCGGCGAGCGCCTGCGATTTCTCCACCAGCTCGCTGCGGGTCTCCACACCGGTCACGCGACCCACCGGCTTGTCCTTGAAGAACAGGTCGTACAGGATGAAGCCCAGGTAGGACTTGCCTGCGCCATGGTCGGCCAGCGTCACGTCGCCGCGCGCGTCCAGCACCTCGGCCAGCAGGGGTTCGATGAACTGCACCAGGTGATACACCTGTTTGAGCTTGCGCCGCGTATCCTGGTTGAGCTTGCCCTCGCGCGTGAGGATGTGCAGCTCCTGGAGCAGCGCGACGGACTGGCCCGGCCGCAGTTCGGGCAGCTGTTCCTGCAGTGTGGGCACGGGCCGTCCCGCGTTCGCCTTGTGTTTCGACATGGGTCGATCATAGGCGCAGGCTTTTCGCCCCGGGCCAACGGCGACAATCGCGCATGGTTTCCAACAACGACAGCACCCATCCCTACAGCGCCCTCACCCCCGATCGGGTGCAGGACGCGCTGGCCCACATCGGCCTGTGGGGCGACGGGCGCCTGAGCGCGCTCAACAGTTTCGAGAACCGCGTGTACCAGATCCATCTGGAAGCACCGGTGGAGGGCGTGGACCAGGTGGTGGCGAAGTTCTACCGCCCCGGGCGCTGGAGCGATGCGCAGATCGCCGAAGAGCATGCCTTTGCGGAGGAGCTGGTGGCGGCCGAGATTCCGGCGGTACCACCCTTGCGCGTGCAGGGCGAGACGCTGCACCACTTCGGCGGTTTCACCTTCGCGGTGAGCCCGCGCCGGGGTGGGCGCCGACCCGAGCTGGACAATTTTGAGGTGCTGGAGTGGATCGGCCGTTTTCTGGCGCGCATCCACACGGTGGGCGCGCAACGGCCGTTTGCGGTCCGCCCGGCGCTGGATGCCGCGGCCTTTGCGCACGAGCCGCGCGACTGGCTGATGGAGCACGCGGCGATCGCGCCGGAGGTGCGCAGTGCCTGGGCGGCCGCGCTGGAGGAGGCGCTGGCCTTGATCGAGGCGCACCCGGTGCTGCGGCCGGGCGCGGTGGTGGATGAGGACGGCATTCAGCGCATCCGCCTGCATGGCGATTGCCACCCGGGCAACATCCTCTGGACACCCGAAGGCCAACCCGGTGCCGGCCCACATTTCGTGGACCTCGACGACGCGCGCATGGGGCCGGCGGTGCAGGATCTGTGGATGCTGCTCTCGGGCGACCGGCGCCAGCAGATGCAGCAGCTGGGCGCGCTGGTGGATGGCTATGAGCAGTTCCGCCCCTTCGACCGCCGTGAGCTGGCCTTGATCGAAACTCTGCGCACCTTGCGTTTGATTCACTACAGCGCGTGGATCGCGCGGCGTTGGGACGATCCTGCGTTCCCCATCAACTTTCCCTGGTTCGGCAGCCGCGACTATTGGCAGGGGCAGGTGGACATGCTGGTGGAGCAGATCGAAGAGATGCAGGGTGAGCCGTTGATGGCCTGAGTTTCTTGCTCGGTTCTGTTGCTGGCGGAGACCTCGCGCCAGGACGGTGGGGGTACCCGCGTTCTCCGGCCCTGCTCGCGGGCGTCTGCCCGGGCTCGCAACCACCCTCGCATCAACACCCAACTGGCCCACCCGCTCTGTGGCAACCGCGAATGGGGGCCTGCGCCCGCGGATACCCCCACCATCCTGTAAAGCAATGCAGGCACGCAAGCCTGGTGTGCCGGCAACTCGCTGGGGCGGATGGAGTGGGTGCGCGGGCGCAGGCCCCCATTCGCGGTTGCCACAGAGGGCGAGTGCCAGCACCGGATTGACGAAGTGGTTTGGGCCTGCCGGGGCAGACGCCCGCGAGCAGGGCCGGAGAACGGGCACCCACTCCAGCCGACCTCACCAACAACCTCACATCCAAAATGGTTGTTCAAAATTCAATTGCACACAATCAAATAAAAACCTACAGTCCACCCTCATGAACAAGCCCAGCCTCTCCAGCGACCAGGCCCTCAAGCTCGACCACCAGTTGTGCTTCGCGCTCTACTCCGCCTCGCTGGCCATGACCAAGCTCTACAAGCCCCTGCTCGAAGAGATGGGCCTCACCTACCCCCAATACCTCGCCATGCTCGTGCTGTGGGAAACCGACGGCGTGACCGTGTCCGAACTCGGCGAACGCCTGTACCTCGACTCCGGCACCCTCACCCCCCTGCTCAAACGGCTCGAAGCCGCCGACCTCGTGACCCGCCTGCGCGACGTGCAGGACGAACGCCGCGTGCTCATCCGCCTCACCGCCGCCGGCCGCAAACTCAAGGCCCGCGCCGCCCGCATCCCCGGCTGCGTGCTGCAAGCCACCCAGTGCGACGTCTCCGAAGTCATGACCCTCACACGCCAGGTGCAAACCCTGCGCGACCGCCTCACCGCTTGATCGATCCCCAACCCCTTTTTCAACCCAGGAGCCACACCATGCCCACCTCCCTCGACAAAGTCCTCTACACCGCCCGCGCCCACACCACCGGCGGCCGCGACGGTGCCTCGCGCAGCGACGACGGCCTGCTCGACGTGAAGCTCTCGCCGCCCAAGGCCATGGGCGGTGCCGGCAACGCCACCAACCCCGAGCAACTCTTCGCCGCCGGCTACTCCGCCTGCTTCATGGGCGCGCTCAAGCACGTCGCCGGCATGAAGAAGGTCGCCGTGCCCGCCGACGCCTCCATCGACGCCGAAGTGGACATCGGCCCGATCCCGGCCGGCTTCGGCATCGCCGCTCGCCTGGCCGTCAGCCTGCCCGGCGTGGACCGCGCCGTGGCCCAGGACCTCGTGGACACCGCCCACAAGGTGTGCCCCTACTCCAACGCCACGCGCGGCAACATCGACGTGACCATCACGCTGAAGTAAGCCCCCAGGCCGCCCCGCTCGAAGGCCCGCCGGCGCACGCCGACGGGCCTTTTTCGTGCGCGAACCGCGGCGCATAAACTTTCACCCCACACTTTCTGAAGGCGTCGGATTGATCACGCGAGCGCTCGGCAACCTGTCCGCCACCACCGGGCTCCGCCCCCTGGGCCTGTCCCTCCCCCGACTGGGCACCGACCTGAACCGGCTGCTCGCCACCCCGTCGGGCTTGCGACCCCGCAGCGTGCGGGACTTCCTTCAGACCCACCTCGACACCCTGCACGACATCGAGACCCACGGCGCCTCGATCGAGGACCGCGGCCTCGCGGCCGGCTGGCTGAGATTCGCCGCCATGTTCGACCGCCTATCCCCCATGCTGCGCGAGTCGACCACCGCGCCACGGGAACTGGGTGACCTCTGGTCACCCTCCACGCTGGACGCCATCGACCAGGACGTCCAGGCGCTTCTGCAGAAGCATCCGCACTGCGCCGGCCTGCTGGCGGACGACGCCCGGCGCTGGTGGCAACTCGGGCTCTTGCCCGGCGCCACGCCCGACACGCACCTGACGCGCGACGACCTGCGGGCCCTCGTCATGCACACGCACGCGCGCCATCCGTTCTTCGAGCTGCACGGCTTCGCGCAACGGGTGAAGTGGTCCGGGCTCGGAGCCCTCTCGGCGTGGTTCGCCCCCAACCTGATCGGACTGCGCGCCGCGCACGACAAGCTGGCCTTGAACGGCTTCGGCACCCAGCGGACCCTTCGCAAGGGTTTGCACGACGGCCCCGAAACCGATGCCCTGATTCACCGGCTCAGGCGCCACGGCGCCGTCTACATGCCCATGAGCTCCTGGGGCGACACGACGTACAGCTTCGTCGAGAAGAACGGCTACTCCTGTGTGCTCGAAAGCGAGGTACCCGCCGTGGACGTGACGCTGTTCGGTGCGGCCTTTCTGCACCAGGAACCCTCACCGTCTTACAAGGAGTACCTGGTGGCGGAGGGGCTGATGGCGCTCGGGCAGGTCGATCGGTCGTTCACACCCGGCGGTGGGCTGCATCCGGCCTTCGGCAAGCCATTCGACGTGTTCAAGGTGAAGCGCCTGGGCGGCAACTTCACGGGCCCCTAGCGGCCGACGGGTCTCAGTTGCGGTCGTGCGGGTCGTGGATCACCGTGCTGGTGCCCACCCCGACACCCACGCTGGCCCCGCTGTTGCCGATGCGGGTGCTCGTGCCCACCCCGGCACCGGCGCTGACCTGCCCGCGCTGGTTCACACCCACCCCGACGCCGACCGGCCCGACACCGGTGCTCACGCCGGCGCTCACGCCCCCGGTGCCCGCGCCCACGCCGATGGAGAACGGGCCGATGGGCACGCCCACGCCGATCCCCACGCCCATGGAGCCGCAGCCCGCCAGCAGGGCGGCACCGGCCAGCAGCAGGCCGGTGGCGGCACGGGAAAGAGAGTGGGGGGACAGGCGGGTCATGACAGAGCTCCTCGAAAACGCAGCAGGTTCCATTGTGAGCGCTCGCCCACGCAAAAGTGCCCCGGGAATGCAACCTTTCGTCACAGCACGGCTCAGGCGGCCACGCCCGGGCTGAGGCGCTCGATCGCGTCGGCCAGCCAGTCGGTCGGTAACGTGGCCGCCTCCGCCGCCCGCACCACCCAGCCGCCGTCGGCCGCGTCTGCTTCGGCCAGCCCGCCCTGCCAGAGCAGCCAGGCCAGCCAGGCGCACTGGGGCGCCGTCGGCCATTCGCCCACCGGCAGGGACAGCAGGGCGGTGAACGCCTTGCCGTCCGCCAGCCGCACCCGATCCCCCTGCAGCTCGCCTTCCAGCGCCTGGGCCAGCACCGCCAGTGCGCCGGCTCCGTCGCGCCGGGGACCGAACTCCCGCAGCCAGTGGCGCAGGTGGGCCGCGATGGCCGCGCCGCGCTGGGCTTCGGCCTGCATCAGGTCCGCATGGTCCCAGCGATGCCAGTCGATCGCCGGCTCGGTGTTGCCCACGCGCAGCGCAGCCTGGGCAAAACGGTGCAAGGCCTGCTCCTGGTCGTCGTCGCTGTGCACCGCCGCGCCGATCATCAGCAGGGCCGACAGGCGGCTGCCCAGCAACTGACCCTGCTGGGCCATCATCCGGTCGCGCATCAGGCTGTCCCGCTCGCTGCGCAGTTCGGCCAGTTCGAGCGCGTTCTTCAGGTCCGCGCGCAGGCTCTCCAGCTCCCAGGGCTTGTTGATGTAGCGGTAGATCTCGCCGGTGTTGATGGCCTCGATGGCGTCACCCAGCTCCGAATACGCGGTGGTGAGCATGCGCACCACCCCCGGGTAGTACTGGCGGGCGTGGCGCAGCAACTCGTTGCCGTACTCGCCCGGCATGCGCTGGTCGCACACCAGCACCGCGATCTCGGCCCCGTATTTCGCCAGCATCGAGCGCCCCTCTTCCACCGAGCCGGCGGTCAGCACCGGTGCCAGCGGGCTCACCAGACGCTCGAAGTACTTCAGGGCCATGGCCTCGTCGTCAACGTACAAAATTTTCACGGGCTTCACGGATTCTCCTGAATGGTCATTGCGCGAAAGGGAAATAGAGGGAGACGGTGGCGCCCTGGCCCGGCTCGGACCGCACGGTGATGGAGCCCCCCAGGGAGGTCATCACGCGGCGGCAGAACACCAGCCCCATGCCGCTGCCCCCGGTGCTGGCGCGGGTGGTCAGGGGTTCGTGGGTCAGGCGACCCAACACCTCGGCCGGAATGCCGGGGCCGTTGTCGCGCACCTGGATGGCGGCCTGCACCGGCAGGCCTGGCGCAGGGGCTTCGCGCAACAGCACGACGTGCACGTTCGGCTGCGCCGGCGGGTTCGGGCGCAGCGCCAGCACCGCGTTCTTGACCAGGGTGCAGAGCACGAGGTAGAGCAGGTCGCGGCGGCCGGGCAGCACGAAATCGTCGCCCAGGTCGCTGGTGAGCCATTGCGCTTCGTCGTGGTCGAACGGGTATTCCTCGCGCACCGCCTGCACCAGATCGCTGGCGCGCAGGCTGGGCGCGCTGTCGGGCTGGTAGGCGTCGCGCGCGGTCTGCACGAAGGTCGACACCAGCGACTGCGCGTACTCCGCGCGGCGCTGCGCCGCCTCGATCATGAACAGCACGTCGCCCGGCTTCTGCTCCTGGATGTGCGCCACACCGCTGTCCGCCTCGGCGGGGTCGCGGTGCCGTGCGCGCATGGCCGACAGGTAGCCCTGCACCGTGGCCAGCGGCGTGGTGACCTCGTGCGCCAGAAAGCCCAGGGTTTCGCGCAGAGTGGCGGCACGCCGCTCGATCAGGGCCCGCTCGCGCGCGCGCTCCTGGCTGGACTGCAGCGCTTCGCGCAGCGACTGCCGGGTCAGCGCCTCATCCAGCGGTTTCTCGAGGATCTTTTCCACATGGCCCTGGTTGACGGCGGACATCGCCATGTCCTTGTCGGCAAAGGCCGAGACCAGCAGCCTGGCCACGTGCGGGAACTGCTGACGGACTTCGGCGAGCAGCGAGACGCCGTCGCGCTGCGGCATGGCGTAGTCGGTGAGCAGCACGGCCACCTCGTGCCCGCGCTGTGTCAGCACGGCCAGGGCCTCGTCCGCGCTGCTGGCCGTGAACACCACGAACTCGTTGCCGTACAGGCGGGAAAACCATTTGCAGGCCTGCAGCTCGTCGTCCACCATCAGGATGGCGTGGGCGCCCAGCGGGCCGCGCGTCACAGAGGCTGAATCCGGCTTCATTCGGGCCTCGGCAGGTCAAAGGTGAACTCGGTCCAGCTGCCCTGCTCGCTCTCCACCGCCAGCGTGCCGCCGTGCCGCTGCACGATGCCGTAGCTCACGCTCAGGCCCAGCCCGAGGCCGGCGCCCACGTCGCGGGTGGTGAAGAAGGGCTCGAACACGCGCGTGAGGTTGTCCGGGGCGATGCCCGAGCCGTTGTCGCGCACCGACACGCCCACGCGCTGCGCGCCCTCCGTGACCGTCACCGCGATGCGGGGCTGCTCGCGCTTGGCCACCTGCAGGGCCAGCGCGGCGTTGCTCAGCAGGTTGATCAGCACGCCGATGATGGCCGGCTCGTCGCCCAGCACGTGGCTGTCCTGGGGCAGCGAAACGGCGACATCGATGCCCTTGAGCTCGTAGCCCGCCAGGCGCACGGCCGAACGCACCGCGTTCTCCAGCAGGAAGGAGCGCATGCTGTCCTGGCCGGGCTTCTGGTAGGCGAAGGTCTTGAGGTCGGTGACGATGTTCTGGATGCGCTGCATGCCTTCGCGGGCGTCGATCAGGCTCTCCTTGAGCATCTCGTCGTCCTGCACCCCCTTGCAGGTCAGGCCCATGTTGATCGCCATCAGGCTGTAGTTCACCGGGTTGTTGAGCTCGTGCAGCAGGCCGGCCGAAAGCGTGCCGATGGCGGCCATCTTCTCGCGCTGCAGCAGTTGGCCCTTGACCTCGGCCAGCGTGTTGTTGATGTCGCGCAGCGAGGCGTTCTTCTCGGACACCTCGTGCTGCAACTGGAACAGCCGCAGGCGGGCCCGCTCGTTGAACCAGGTGCAGACCGCGCTGGCGCCGGCGGAGAACAGGATGAACAGCGAGTTCGTCACCATGCGCGGCGTGTTGTCGGCCGTGTCGGGGTGCAGGGCACAGGCCACCACGTAGAGCACCAGCGTGACGACGCCAAAGCCGATGCCTTCGAAGAAACTGATCGGCAGGATGATGCCGACCGCGTACAGCGCCAGGTGCAGGCCCACGAAATAGATCGACTGCGCGCCATCGGTCTCGTAGATCATGAAGGCGATCATGATCTGCGGCAGCAGCAGCCAGAGCATGGTGAGCGAGCGCACGTTCTCGCGGCCGAACGGGGTGAACAGCAGGCGCAGGATCCCCAGCGTGAGCAGCACCACCAGCACGCGCAGCAGCGTGAACTCGAGCAGGCGCTCCGGGTACGAGAAGTAGTCCAGCCCGAAACCCGCGAGCACCAGCACGATGGACGTGATGCTGCCCGCCTTGCTGTACGCCAGGCGGAAGTCCGAGAGCTGCCGCTCGTAAGGTGAGCTCGGCCGGTCAACCATTTTCAAGCGCCATGGCCTTGAGATTCGCGTTGACCACCACCTCCGCGAAGATGTTGACCCCCGTGGCGTCGGTGTACATGATCGCGGGCGCGTTCACCTCTTCCATCACGGACTGCATCTGCTTCTCGTCGCGGTAGATCAGGTGCCATTCCAGCAGGTGCTCCATGCCGTAGCGCTCCGGGTTGTCGGCGTGCACGTTGGTGACCAGCAGATGGGCGCCCGGGTTGCTGCGCGAGAGGAAGTAGCGGATCAGCCGCGAGCAGACCTTGTCGGACAGGTAGTCGAACAGGCCGGCGCAGTAGACGAAGTCGAAGCCTTCGCCGTCGAGCGGCGCGGAGTCGCGCACCGCCCGCTTGAGCAGCTCGTGCACCGATTCGTTGACGTACTCCACCTGCACCTTCACCTGGTGCTGCTGCGCGGCCTCGTCGATCTTCTGGCGCGTGTAGTTCAGGGTTTCCTGACTGAAGTCCATCAGGGTGAACTGCAGGCGCGAAAGGTCTTCGCCGCTGGCGATGAGCTTCTGGATTTCCACGCCCGGGCCGCAACCGACGTTGAGGATGCGCACCGGCCGGCCCTTGCTGGCGGCACTGGCCACGGCCTTCTTGAGGAACTCGACCAGGATGTCGATGCGGTTGCGGTGCGCCACGGCGACCGCCGCGCGCAGGAACATCGCGTTGACGAGCTGGATGTAGGTGCTGCTGCCCTGGCGCGGGTCGCCCAGGATCTGGTTGACCATCTCGTAGTCGCCCGCATAGCCCAGCGGCTTGGCGAAGGTGCGGTAGACGAAGGGCGCGCGCAGCACCAGGGGGTGCAGCGCCGTCTGCGCGTAGGCGCGGTGCAGCAGCGAGTCCTCCACCGGCAGGCGGGAGGCTTCGTCTTCCAGCCGCACCAGGAATTCCTTGCCCTTGACCATCAGCGGCTCGGCGATGGCACCGAACACGTCGTCGGTCAGGCGCCCGTCGGGCATGCGGGGCAGGGAGTCCACCATGTCGGCCTGGTCGATCCAGCGCGCCGTCTCGGAGAGGAAGGCGCGGAACTCGCTGATGGTGACCTGGTAGCTCTGCCGGATCTTGAAGCGCGACTCCCAGTCGGCCACGAAACGGGCCGCCTCGTCGCGCACCTGGTTGACGTTGCCCCGGATCGCGTTGAGGTCGGACCACTCGTCGATCAGCGCCACCGAGATCACCGCCATCAGGCCGGTGTTGAGCAGGCTCACCACCACCGCCTTGCCCTTGTAGATGATGCGGTCACCTGACCGGATGGTCAGATCGCTGAGCACCTCGCTCACCTGCACGATGGAGTACGGGTTGTAGATCTCCATCACCAGCGAACGCCGCTGCAGGCTGGTGAGGGTGCCGCGCGCGCTCTCCCCCTGGCTGTTGCGGAAGGTGACGACGTGATCGAATGGACGCTGTAGGTACACGTTGTGGCCGGTGGATCAGGTGGATGGGACAGGTGCGGTGCACTGCGCCCTTGGAGACTCCCCGGCCCCGAGTGTAGTCAACCGCAAGAGGCACTAGGGAGGGGGGTATCGACCTCAGACCAGAAGGCTGTTGACCCGCTTCACATAGGCCGCCGGATCGTCGGGCAGACCGCCCTCGGCCAGCAGGGCCTGATCGAACAGGATGTGGGCCAGGTCGTCGAAATGCGCGCTGCCTTCGAGCTTCTTCACCAGCGCGTGCTCGGCGTTCACCTCCAGGATCGGGCGCACCTCGGGCGCGGGCTGACCGGCCTGCTTGAGCATGCGGGCCAGTTGCGTGGAGTAGTCGCCGTCCTCCACCACCAGGCAGGCCGGAGAATCGACCAGGCGCGAGGTGACGCGCACGTCCTTGGCCTTGTCCTTGAGGCTTTCCTTGAGGCGCTCCAGCACCGGCTTGAAGGTCTCGGCGGCGGCTTCAGCGGCCTTCTTCTCTTCCTCGTCCTGCAGCGAGCCCAGGTCCACCGCGCCCTTGGCCACGCTCTGCAGCGGCGTGCCATCGAACTCGTGCAGGAAGGACAGCGCCCACTCGTCCACGCGGTCCGTCATCAGCAGCACCTCGATGCCCTTCTTGCGGAACACCTCCAGCTGCGGGCTGTTCTGCGCCGCCGCGCGGTTGTCGGCGGTGATGTAGTAGATCGCGGCCTGGCCCTCCTTCATGCGGGCCTTGTAGTCGGCCAGCGCGGTGAGATCGGTGCCCTGGGTGCTGGCAAAGCGCAGCAGCTTCGCGAGCTTGTCGCGGTTGGCGAAGTCCTCGCCCAGGCCTTCCTTGAGCACGGCGCCGAACTCGGCGTAGAAGCGCGTGTACTTCTCGCCGTCCTTGCTCAGCTCGTCCAGCAGGGCCAGCACGCGGCGGGTGTTGCCCTCGCGGATCGCCTTCACGTCGCGGCTTTCCTGCAGCAACTCGCGGCTCACGTTGAGCGGCAGGTCGGCCGAATCCACCACCCCCTTGACCCAGCGCAGGTACGAGGGCATCAGCGCCTCGGCCTCGTCCATGATGAAGACGCGCCGCACGTAGAGCTTGATGCCGGCCTTGCGGTCGCGGTTCCAGAGGTCCTGCGGGGCCTTGGCCGGGATGTAGAGCAGCTGGGTGTACTCGGTGCTGCCTTCCACGCGGTTGTGGCTCCAGGCCAGCGGCGCTTCGGTGTCGTAGCTCAGGTTCTTGTAGAACTCGGCGTACTGCTCATCGCTCACGTCCTTCTTGCTGCGCGCCCACAGCGCGTTGGCCGAATTCACGGCCTCCCATTCGTCGAGCAGCACCTGCTCACTCTTCTCGGCGTCCCACTCCTCCTTCTGCATCAGGATGGGCAGGCTGATGTGGTCCGAGTAGCGGCCGATGATGGACTTGAGCTTCCAACGGTCGAGGTAGTCGCTGGCGTCGTCGCGCAGGTGCAGGATCACGCTGGTGCCGCGCGCGGTGCGCTCGATGGTCTCGACCTCGAAATCGCCCGTGCCGCCACTCGTCCAGCGCACGCCCTCGGCCGCCGGCAGGCCGGCGCGGCGCGATTCCACGGAGATCTTGTCGGCCACGATGAAGCCCGAATAGAAGCCGACCCCGAACTGGCCGATGAGCTGGGCGTCCTGCTTCTGGTCGCCCGAGAGGCGGCTCATGAAGTCCTTGGTGCCGCTCTTGGCGATGGTGCCCAGGTGGTCGATCGCCTCCTGCGCGCTCATGCCGATGCCGTTGTCCGTGATGGTGATGGTGCGCGCCTCGCGGTCGAAGGCCACGCGCACGTCGAGGTTGGGCGCGTCCTCGAACAGGGCGGCGTTGTTGAGCGCCTCGAAGCGCAGCTTGTCGCAGGCGTCCGACGCGTTGGAGACCAGTTCGCGCAGGAAGATGTCGGGGTTGGAATAGAGCGAGTGCGTGACCAGGTGCAGCAGTTGTGCCACTTCGGCCTGGAAGGACAGGGTTTGTTTGCTCATGGGAGTCGGCTGACGTGAAAACGAAGGGAACGCGCTCCGGGGAGCGCAACGCGAGGCGGAATTATGGGCTGGCCGCCGGATTTCAAGCACCGACCGCGGCCGGCGCCAGCCAGGCCTGCAACTGCCCGGCCACCACCGGGCTGGACAGCAGCTCCAGATGGCCCGTGCGGTAGACCGTGCGCTGGCTCTCACGCGCAAACACCAGCCGGCGCCCCGGATCGTCATGCTGGCCCAGCGCGCTGCGCAGCGGCACCAGGCCGTCGCCGGTCAGGCGCTCGGCCAGCAGGCCGCGCTGAGGCGCCAGTGTGGCGGCGACGGTGAAGCAGGCCACGCCTTCGGGCAGGGGCAGGGGTTCGCGGTGGTCGGCACCGGAGCCGAAGCGCTCACGGCCCTGCCAGTCGGCGTCGCGCACATGGCCGTGCCGCAGGTCGGTGATGCCGGCGCTGCGCAACTGGCCCAGGCGCGAGAAAGGGGCGGTGAAAGGGGTCGCGGCCAACAGCACGTCCACCCCGTGGCCCGCGCGCTCCAGCGGCGCGCCATGGTGCGGCGTGCCCAGGAACACCAGGTGCCGCAGCAGCCGCCGCCAGCGGTGGTCGGCCTGCCGGCCATCTTCGCAGGCCGCGCGCGCCACCAGCCCGCCCATGCTGTGGCCGATCAGGGTGATGGTCTGCAGCGGCACCGGCCATTGCGCCGCCAGCCCTTCCAGCTGGCGCGCGAACTCGCGGCCGTTGCTGGAAATGTGCAGGCCGCTGTTGTAGCGCAGGTAGACCGGTGTGGCGCCCAGGGCCTGCGCCAGGAAGGCGCCGTGATCGTGGCCGTTGCGTTGCCATTGCACGTCGTTCATGCACAGGCCGTGCAGCAGCACGATCAGGTGCGGCGAGGCGGGTGCCAGCCGCTCGTGCAGCAGCGGCCTGTTTTCCAGCGGCAGGCGCCGGCCCGCGTGGCGCAGCTCCATCGCCTGCGCCAGCGGGTTGCCCGTCTCCTGCAGCCGATCCCCCAGCACACCGTTGAGCGCAGCCAGCACGGCCTCGCGGCCGGGCGAGGGCTCGGGGTGGCGCGTCGGGTCGTCCACCATGGGCAGCAGGGTCGCCAGCGCGCTGTCCAGCGCGTGGCCCACCAGCTGGGTGACACCGCGGATGCCCTGGTAGATCTGACCGGTCAGGCCGCCGGTGCGGCCGGGCTCGCTGCCGGCAGGCAGGCCCAGACGGGTGCGCACCGCCTGGTGCACGCCCTCGGCCACACCGATCGCGCCGGTGGTGGCCTGCGTGACGAGTTGCGCCGCGGCCTTCAGGTCGGCCGGGCGCACGTGGCGCAGCAGCGCCTCGCGGGTGGGCTTGAGCGGGGTCATGGGCCATTGTGGCCCCTGGAAGACGGAACGTGTGTGACAGGATGCGTGCCCCCGCCCCCC